>CALGGP010000214.1 GCA_937915885.1 uncultured Selenomonadales bacterium
CGGGTGGGCGGGATTTTATACCTCCATGATGATCGGCAGGATCATCGGGCGCCGCCGCGTCTTATCGAACAAATACTGCGCAAGCGTGTCCTTCACCGACAACTTGATCGTCGTCCAATCCGTCATCTGCTCGTTTTCGCAGAACTGCAATATCTGTTGCACCTTCTGTTTCGCCTCCGTCATCAGCTCCTCCGACTCGCGCACGTAGACGAAGCCACGCGACACGATATCCGACGAGTTGCTCGAGATTTTTCCCGACTCCCGATGGATCGTGATCACCACTATCAAAATTCCGTCTTGCGACAGCTGCCGACGATCTCTCAACACGATATTGCCCACGTCGCCGACACCGAGCCCGTCGACCATCACAATCCCGCTAGGCACACGACCGTTGATCTTGCCGCTGTGTCGAGTGAACTCAAAAATATATCCGTTCTCGCCGATCAATATATTTTCCTTCGGCATGCCCAGTTCCTGAGCAATTTTCGAGTGCGTCACCAGATGATGATATTCGCCGTGCACGGGGATAAAAAATTTCGGCTTGATCAGATTGTGCATCAGTTTTAATTCGTCGCGCGCCGCATGCCCGCTGACGTGAATCCCGTCCGCACGACTGTAAATTACATTCGCGCCGAGCCGCATCAGATTGTCGACGATTTTTGCAACGAGTTTTTCATTGCCCGGGATCGGCGTCGCGCTGATGATCACCGTATCGCCCGGCACGATCCCCACCTTGCGATGATCGCTCATCGACATTCGAGTAAGCGCCGACATCGGCTCGCCTTGACTGCCGGTCGTGACGATCACAATCTTATCGGCGGGATAATCATAAATGTCGTCGACATCGATGATGGTACCCTCGGGCGCGTGAATGTAGCCGAGCTCGAGCGAAATGTTGACGACGTTGACCATGCTCCGACCGAGCACGGCGACTTTGCGTTTGTATCGGACGGCGGTATCGATCGCCTGTTGAATGCGATGCACATTCGAGCTGAACGTCGCGATGATGATCCGCCCTTCGGCATTTCTGAATTCGCGGTCGAAGGCGGCGCCGACGGATTTTTCGCTGGGCGTGTGCCCTTCCTTTTCGGAGTTGGTCGAGTCCGCCATGAGCACGAGGACGCCGCGCGAGCCGAGATCGGCGAAGCGTTTGAAGTCCGTCATGCGTCCGTCGATGGGCGTGTAATCGAATTTAAAATCGCCGGTGTGGACGACGGTTCCGATGGGCGTGCGGATCGAGATGCCGACGGAGTCCGGGATCGAATGATTGACGCGAATGAAGCCGACGTTGAAGCAGCCGACGACGATGTTCTCGCCGGGCGTGGCGACCTTCAGATTTTCGGAGCTCACGCCGTTTTCTTTCAATCGACCGCCGAGGATGCCGAGCGTAAGTTTGGTGCCGTAGACGGGGACGGTAAGTTTTTTCATGATGTAAGGGAGTGCGCCGATGTGATCTTCGTGCCCGTGCGTGAGGAAGATCGCCCTGAGGCATTCCTGATTTTCGAGCACGTAAGTGATGTCGGGTATGACGAGGTCGATGCCGAGCATTTCTTCATCGGGGAACATCAGACCGGCGTCGATGAGAATCATGTCGTCGCCGAATCGAATGACGGTCATATTTTTTCCGATCTCACCGAGCCCGCCGAGGGGAATGATTTGCAATTTGTTTTCCATTGTATAAGTCTCACTTCCGTAAAAAATTTTTGAGCCGAACAATTTTCGTCAAGGATTATTCTACATTTTAATTTCATCTTGTCAAGTTTATGGTTGAAAAATGGGCGGTGGCATGAAATAATGCGCGCAACGAATTATCAGAGGAGGCTGTTGATGAACAAAGACGCGTTGAAAATTCTTGAGTACGATAAAATTTTGCAGCGGCTCGTCGATTGCGCCGCCACCAATCATGGAAAGGACCTCGCTCGCGCGCTCGAGCCCGCCGACGATCCGACCGACATTCAACGGCGGCTCGACGAGACTACCGAAGCCGTCAAAATTTCCGCGCTTGCCTATCCTCCGTTCGGCGGCATCGTCGATATCCGCGAGATCATTCATAAAATCAAACTCGGGCGCGTCGCCGACGCCGTTGAACTCCTCGACATTCTCAACACCATGCTCGCCATGCGCGAAGTCAAACGCTTTTTCAAGGAATCCGAACTCGACGCACCTCTTCTGAAAGCCCGCGCCGTCGAGATCGAAATTCTCGGCAACCTCGAACGCCAACTCGATAACGCCGTCGATGAGCACGGCGCCATTCGCGACGACGCCTCCGTCGAACTTCAACGCATTCGTCGAGCACTCCGCGCGGCTCAAGCGAAGATCAAAGACCAGCTGTCGTCGATCTTACACAACGCCAACTATCAAAAATTTTTTCAAGACGCGCTCGTCACCATGCGCGGCGATCGTTATGTGATCCCGATCAAAGCAGAGTACCGTCGCGAATTTCCCGGGCTCGTACACGATCAATCGTCAAGCTCCGCCACCGTTTTTATCGAGCCCATGGTCGTCGTCGAGCTAAATAACGATGTCCGTCAACTCGAGCTCGACGAGCGCAATGAAGTCAATCGCATACTCCGCGTCCTCTCGAGCGCCGTCCAAAAAAATTCCGATGTGCTCATCGACAACGCCAATATCCTCGCGCACATCGATTTTACGTTCGCCAAGGCGAAACTCGCACAGTCGATGCGCGCCGTCGAGCCGACAATCAATCCCGACCGTCGCACGTTTTTAAAATCCGCGCGGCACCCGCTCATCGATCCCGACTCCGTCGTTCCGATCGATGTCGAGATCGGCGCGCGATTTAAAATGTTGCTCGTCACCGGACCGAACACCGGCGGCAAAACCGTCTCAATGAAAACGCTCGGGCTGCTGTCGCTGATGGCGCAATCGGGTTTGTACATACCGGCGGCAATCGGCTCGGAGCTGGCGGTCTACGAAAACATTTACGCCGACGTGGGCGACGAACAATCGATCGAACAATCGCTGTCGACGTTCAGCGCGCATATGACAAAACTCGTCGCGATAATCGATCGGGTCGAGCGCAACGATTTGGTGTTGCTCGACGAGATCGGCGCCGGCACCGATCCCGAAGAAGGCGCGGCGCTCGCAATGTCGATACTCGAAAAATTATTGACGGTGGGCGCCTCGACGCTGGCGACGACGCATTACTCGGAGCTGAAAAGTTTCGCGTATGCGACGGAGGGGATCGAAAACGCGTCGGTGGAATTCGACATCGAAACGCTCAAGCCGACTTATCGATTGCTGATCGGAATCCCGGGTGCAAGCAACGCCTTTGCGATCAGTAAACGGTTGGGATTGCCGGAGTCGTTGATCATTCGCGCAAAACAATTGGTGACGGCGGATCACGCCAAGTTTGAGGACATCGTCGGAGCGCTCGAAAACGAACGGCTGATTTACGAGCAGAAAAATGCTGACATCGTCGAGCGGCAACAGCGGATTGCGCAGACGGAGCGGCAGGTACGGGAGATGCGCGACGAGCTCAATCGGACGCGCGGCGACATCATACGCAAGACGCGCGAAAAATCGTCGTCGATAATTCGTCAAACGCGGCGGGAGGCGGAAGAAATTATCGCGGCGCTCAAAGAGCAGTTCGACGATCAGGGCGTGAAGAAACGGCAGCAGGCAATTCAAGAGGCGCGCGACAAGCTCCGCGCGGAGGAATTGAAGGCGCAGCCCGGGATATTGGCGCAAAAAGTCGGGCGGCGTATCAATCGGCAGGAGATCGAAATCGGCGACACGGTGTATGTCGGCAAGCTCGATCAGAAGGGGACGGTGCTGTCGATCGAAAAGGACGGGCGGGAGCTCAGCGTTCAGATCGGGGCGCTCCGCACGACCGTCAAGCTCGACGATTGCCGATTCATCTCGCACGGTTCTCAATCGGACGCTCAACCCGTCGAAACGCCGTCGAAGAAAAAAACATCGAACGCGTTGCTCGCAAAGATGGCGACGGTTCAGCGCGAACTCGACGTGCGCGGGCTGATGGTCGACGAGAGTGAATCGGTCGTCGGCAAATTTATCGACGACGCGGCAATCGCCGGCTTGCGACACGTTTTAATCATACACGGCAAGGGCTCGGGCGCGTTGCGCAAAGGCGTACATGAATTTTTGCGGCGCAATCGTAGCGTTGCATCGTTTCAATTGGCGGACATAGACGAAGGAGGAAGCGGCGCGACGCTCGTCGAGCTCAACTGATGAACATACACATTTTTATTGACGCGGAAAATGTTCCGATGGCGAATGCAATCACGACGTGCAACGTGCTTGCCGAGGGCAATGATGTTACGTTTCAATTGACGGACATAGACGAAGGAGGAAGCGGCGCGACGCTCGTCGAGCTCAACTGATGAACATACACATTTTTATTGACGCGGAAAATGTTCCGATGGCGAATGCAATCACGACGTGCAACGTGCTTGCCGAGGGCAATGATGTTACG
>CALGGP010000215.1 GCA_937915885.1 uncultured Selenomonadales bacterium
GTGGGCGGGCGGGAAAAAAATTCGGCGCCCCCGTCGATCGGTATTCGGCGCTCAACAAACTTTGCGTCCGCCTCGTCTTCTGCCTCTACGCCGAAGACTCTTTTATTTTCAATCAAAATCAGTTCACCGACTACCTCCGTCGAGCCGACGACCGCCGCGCCGCCCTGATCGATCTCTTCTCGATCCTCAATCAGCCCGTCGACCGTCGCGATCAAAATCTCCGCGCGGAGCTGAAACAATTCCCTTACGTCAACGGCGATCTTTTTGCCGACGACCACTCCGACATTCCCGCCATCAATAACGTCATCTCTCACTACCTGCTCTTCGACGCCGGCGACGACTCTCAATTCAATTGGAGCGGCATCTCCCCAACCATTTTCGGCGCCCTTTTCGAGTCGACGTTGAATCCGATCACACGACGGTCGGGCGGCATGCATTATACCTCAATCGAAAACATTCATAAGGTCATCGACCCGCTGTTTTTGGAAGAACTCGACGACGAATTTCAATCGATCAAGCGCCGTCGAAAAAATAAGCGCGCCGCTCTCGAGGACTTTCAAGTCAAATTGGCGTCGCTGAAATTTTTCGATCCCGCCTGCGGCAGCGGCAATTTCCTCACCGAGACTTATCTGTCGCTCCGTCGCCTCGAAAACGATGTGATCAGAGAACTTCATGCCCTCGGCGCCAACTGTCATATTCTCGTGACCATCGAAAATTTTTACGGCATCGAAGTCAACGATTTTGCCGTCGCCGTCGCCCGCACCGCGCTCTGGATTGCCGAGAATCAGATGCTGCAGGAGACCGAGATGATCATTCATCGCGACATTAATTTTTTGCCGTTGACGAGCGCCGCGCACATTTTCGAGGGCAATGCGCTTGCCGTCGATTGGCGCTCTGCCGTCGGCGCTGTCGATTACATCATCGGCAACCCGCCCTTCAGCGGCGCCCGCCTGATGACTGCCGACAACAAGAACGATGTGATTGCGGTCTTCGACGGGTGGAAGGGCGCGGGCAATCTTGACTTTGTCGGCGCGTGGTTCAAGAAGGCGGCGGATTATATGTCGACCTTCGACGAGCCGATCCGCGCGGCGCTTGTTGCCACCAACAGCATCACTCAAGGCGAAGTGGTCGGGCTGTTGTGGCGTCGGCTGTTCGAGAAGATTCACATCGATTTTGCGCACAGGACTTTCAAGTGGAGCAGCGAGTCGGACGACATGGCGGCGGTGCATTGTGTGATTGTGGGGTTCAGCGCCGCGCCCAATCCCAAGCCGAAGTTGATCATTGAGGGCAAGAAAAAGACGGTGGCGAAGAACATCAACGCGTATCTGCTCGACGCCCCGAATTTTTTTATCGAGCGTCGGACGACGCCGATCAGTGACGTTCCGCCGATCAATAAGGGCAGCATGCCTGTCGACGGCGGCAATCTGATCATCGACGGCGACGAGTTGAAAGAATTTATTCGACGGGAGCCCCGCGCCGAAAAATTTATCCGTCCGTTTGTCGGTGCCGATGAATTTATCAAAGGCAGGCAACGATATTGTTTGTGGTTGAAGGATGCGACGCCCGAGGAGATTCAATCAATGCCGTTGGTTGTCGAGCGCGTTGAAGGCTGTCGTCGTTCTCGACTGTCGAGCAAAAGGGCGGCGACAAACAAATTGGCGGATAAACCGACGGTGTTCGGCGAGATCAGACAGCCGACGACGAATTATATCATAGTGCCGGAGATCAGTTCGGAGCGTCGAAAATATATTCCGATGGGATTCATGTCGCCGTCGATTGTCGCGAGCAATAAGTGTCAGGTCGTTCCGAACGCGGGGCTGTATGAATTTGGAGTGCTGAACTCCGGCGTTCATATGGCGTGGACGAGAATTGTTTGCGGACGGTTGGAGATGCGATACATTTATTCGGCAACGATCGTGTATAATAATTTTGTGTGGGTGGCAGCGTCGTCGTCTCAACGTCGAGCGATCGAGCAGTCGGCTCAACAAATCCTCAACGCTCGGGCGCTGTATCCTACGTGGACGTTGGCGGCGCTTTACGATCCCGACAAAATGCCTTCGGAGCTGAGCGCGGCGCATGAGGCGAATGATCGGTTGGTGGAGGCGCTCTACGGATTTTCGGGCATGACCGAGCTCGAGATGGTGACGGCGCTGATGAACCTCAACGCGCGCCGGACGGAAGGGGGATGATCTTTATGGCGACGAACAGCTTTTTGAAGAACATAAACGTCAAGAACCGCACTCAAACACAACAGTTGATCAACGCGCTCGAACGTGCGGAGGCGAATCGCGGCAAAGAAGTTGTGATGAGCCGCGCGGTCGTGGAGATCAAAGGCGACGGCGTCAAGGAGTTTTTCAAAAATCGCGGAAGGCAGCCGAAATGATCGGGTTTATAAAAATAAATTTGCGCGACATGCTCGAGACGATGGAGGCGTCCGAAGTAAATGATATCCTCTCGGAGTTTTATTGTCCGCAAAACAAGGACGTTGAGGAATTTCTGAAGAACAAAGCCGTGGTGTTTTCGGAGCAGGGCATCGCCTCGACGCATCTGATATTTGCGTCGTACAAAGACAGCCAAGTATTGGTCGGATATTTCGCGCTGGCGTCGAAGCACTTTCACATCGATCCGTCCGGCAAGAGCGTCAAAATCAGCAACACATTGAAGAGGCGCGTCGCCAAATTCGCGACCTACGACAGAAGTCTCGGCAAGTATATCATTGCGGCGCCGCTGATAGGGCAGTTAGGTAAAAATTTTAATAACGGTTGCAATAAGCTGATCACGGGCGACGAGCTGTTGAAGATCGCCTGCGACACGGTGAAGGAGGCGCAACGGATAATCGGCGGCAAGTTTGTTTATCTCGAGTGCGAGGACATTCCGAAGCTGGTAGATTTTTATGAAGGTAACGGCTTTTATAATTTTGGGCGGCGCGAATTGGACGGCGACGAGAAGAGTAAATTCGACGGCAAGTATTTGATTCAGATGCTGAAATATTTGGGGCGATGAGACTGAAAGGCGGGCGCCGACGACGACAATGCTCACGCGGACGACGCGGAGGGCGCTGTCACCGACGACGCTCACTCGTACGGAAGGCGGGGCTGCCGACGCGGACGGTGTAGCGGTGCGCCGCCGCCGCTGTCGCCGATCACTCAGACGGAAGGACGGGGTCACCGACGCGGACGGCAAGAATGGGGCGTCGCCGCCGCTGACGTCGATCACTCGGACGGACGGGGCTGCCGCCGATTGTAGCGGGGCGCCGCCGACGCGGGTGGGCATTGCTACCTTTGTTGGGCGCCGAGCTCGGTGGGCGGGTGCGTCGAGCGGCGCCCATAAAAATATCGGCGGCGCCCATATCGATCTGAACGGGAGAAAATTTATGGGCTTGGTGCGAAAGATGCTCCCTAAAGGGACGCCGCTGACGGCGGAGCAAGAGGCGCGGCTGGCGGCGCTGGAGAAATTACGCGACGAGGATATAATTTTCGACGAGGATTGTCCGAAGCAGACGGCGGAGGAGTTGTCGCAGTTTCGCCGCGTCGATCAATACGCCGAGTATCGAGTTGCAAGGTAGATTTAAAGGCGGGCGGCGCCCCCAACCAATAAAGATTTTTTTATTCGCGCGCTCAAAGAGGAGATGATAAAATGACTATTGCTGTCAACACCGATCCCGAGACGCTCGAGGTCGACGAGGCGATCCGCGCGGAGATCGAGCGAGCGGTTAAGACGATGGGCGAATTATACGACGCCGCCGATTGCGAGGTGAGCATCACCTTGACGGACGACGCGCACATACATGAGCTCAACAAAAAATATCGCGGGATCGATCGCCCGACGGACGTATTATCGTTTGCGCTGCACGAGAGCGACGAGCCGGAGATCATTTACGAGGACGCTCAGCCCGACGCGCTTGGAGATATCGTTGTGAGCGTGGAGCGTGCGCGGGCGCAATCGATCGAGTACGGGCATTCATTCAAGCGCGAAATAATTTTTTTGATCGTGCACGGGATGTTACATCTGCTCGGCTACGATCACATCGACGAGGCGGATCGCCTTGAGATGGAGTCGGAGCAAAAATTTGTGATGACGGAGCTGTCGATCGGTCGGGAGTGACGCAAAAAAATTTTTTCGGAGGTGGGCATTCATTGGTTGATGTGATCAAGTTCACGGGGGGGGGGCCACCCGCCCGAGCGTTAGACGCGGAGGTGGCTCGTCATGAAAAATATTTTTTCGATCCCCGTCCACGAACACACGGAGGCAGTCATCGATCTTGTGCTCAACCTCCGACGGTTTTGTCCCGCGAGCGCGATCGTTATTCATATCAGCAGGGGCTTCAATTACGAAACGGGGCTGCACACGGAGGAACGCTTCCGCTCGATTCTTGCGATCTTCGACAACGTCTTTGTCAATCCCGTCAGCCTCGAAACGCATTGGGCGGATATCCTCCACGCGCACGTTTCCAATTTTAAATTCGTATCGGCGCTGTTCGACTTCAAAACTTTTTCGTTGATATCGAGCAACGAACTGTTTGTGCGGGAGATGCCGACGCCGTTGCCCGAGGGATTTGACGCGGGCTTTGAGGGCAGTGCGCTCGAAAGTCGTCAGGGCTGGCGTTGGTACAAAACCGTCCGTCGCGATCCGTACTTTACGGGCATACTTCGACATTTCGGCGCCGACTTCGACGATGCATTTTACGCGACGCTCGAGGGCACGGTGTATTCGACGGAAATATTTTCGGAGATGGCGGCGGTGATGGATCGGTTTTACGATGCCGAGGCGCTTGCCGACGTCGATCGGTCCATATATCCGCGCGAAGAAATTTTTCTGCCGACTTTGGCTCATCTGGTCGACGCGAATCTCCGCAACACCAATAAAAGTTTTACGTACCGAAAACTGAATCGGGCGATGCTCAAGCGCAGTGTCATTCTCAACGTTGCCGAGGGGAAGGTCGAAGGCAAATACAGCGTCAAGCGTATTGCGCGCATGCTCGACGAGCCCAATCGCATTTATATCGGTGAGAAATTAGGCGGCTATCGCGAGCAAACTCTTGCGCTCCTGTGATAAAATATCGGCGATGAGGGGGTGTTGACGGTAAAAGAATTTTTCTGCCGACGCCGGCTCATCCGGTCGACGCGAATCTCCGCAACACCAATAAAAGTTTTACGTACCGAAAACTCAATCGGGCGATGCTCAATCGCAATATCATTCTCAACGTTGCCGAGGGGAAAGTCGAAGGCAAATACAGCGTCAAGCGGATTGCGCTCCTGTGATAAAATATGGGGCGATAAGGGGGTGTTGACGGTGAAAAAATTTTTATCGATGCTGATGTTGGTGATGCTGTTGACGGCGACGGCGTTTGCGAAATCGGACGAGGCGGTGTCGCAACAGCGGGCGGAGATCAGACACATGTCGGCGCTGACGCTCGAGCGGCTCTACGAAAAATATCCTGCGGCGCGACGAGTGATAGGCGAGTGCTACGCTTACGCGACGATGTCAAACTCGGGCGTGAAGATCATTTTTTTCGGCAGTGCACACGGACGCGGCATCGCCTACAACAACGAGACGGGCGAAGAAGTTTTCATGAAGATGCGCGAAGTGAGCGGCGGGCTCGGGCTCGGGGCGAAGGAATATGATTTGGTGTTCGTGTTCGACGACAAGGAAGCGTGGGATTCGTTCATCGCAGGCAAGACGAGATTTGGGAGTGCGGCGGAGGCGTCGGCGAGCGACGGAGTGAGCGGCGGCTCGATCGAAGGCGCGGATATCGCGGCGAAGGGCACGTGGATATATCAAATGACGACGAAGGGCTTGACGCTCGAGGCAACGCTCAAGGGCACGAAATTTTATAAAGACAAGGCGCTCAACAAAAGTTCGGAGGCGAAATGATCATGTCGAAAATAATTTTGGCGGCGTTGGTGCTGATGTTGTCGATGGCGGCGAACGGATCAACGGCGTCGGCGGAGGAGCGGACGCCTACGTTGTCGGTGGGCGGCGAAGGAATTGTGGAGGCGGCGCCCGATCGAGCGACGATCTCAATCGGAGTGGTGACGCAGGATCGCGACGCATCGAAGGCGCAATCGGAGAACGCGCGCGCGGCTCAAGGGATCGTCAATTCGATCGTGGGGCTGGGCATCGAGCGCCGCAACATTCATACGAGCGACTACAATTTTCGTCCGAATTATCGACAGGACGACGGGCGTCGGAATGAAATTATCGGCTACATCGTGAGCAACACGGTCAACGTGACGGTCGACAACCTTGATCTCGTCGGCAAAATTATCGACGCGGCGCTCGCCAACGGCGCCAACAACATTAACTCGCTCGACTTCGGATTCAAAAATCAAAAGGCGTTGCAGGATCAGGCGTTGACGGCGGCGATCAAAGACGCGCGTCGGAAGGCGGAGCTGGCGGCTCAAGAGTTGGGCGTGCGGATTGTCGGAGTGCAGGACGTAAACATCAACGGTTTTCGACTTGGGATCGATGATCCAGTATTCCTTCACGCCAAATCTTTCGTATGTGTCCCGCTTGCTGCTCAAATCCCGCTTGCGGGTGGAGAGGGAAAGAATCTCCACCACGAAATCCGGCGCTCCCTCCACATAGTTCTCCTTGATTTTGTTCCGATCGCAGACCACAAGCAAATCGGGGATAAAGTGATTTTTTTCATCGAGCACGACCTTGGTTTCATAGAACAACTTGCAGCGTTTTCCTCGCAAAAAATTGCTGATGATGCGATAAAGATTCCCGCCAATGCTGTTGTGCACGGTTCCTGCCGGCGCCATCATATAGGCTACGCCGTCAATGTACTCGACTTTGCGCTTTTCTTCCCTGTAGGCTTTCTGTTCCAAAATATCTATTCCCTCCTCGTATGCAATCGTTGCTTTTAAATTCGACTTCCATATGAGAAAATCCTGCTAAGTACCCGTTGTGAACGTGAATTTAAACTCCCCGCAGCGGCAAACGCTGCGGGGAGTTCTGTTCAGGGGGAATCCTTGTCGGCAGATTATGCCAGGTCCGTGCTTCCGCTGGAATAGAGCTTGATGGACTTGATGGACTGCAGGGCTGCGCCGTCCACCAGGAAGGCCTGCTTGCTGATGATATCCTCAGCCACCGACTGTACCTCAGTCTTCGTGATGCCGTCCTTCGGGTCGGCAACGGAGAGAGTAAACGTCTTCTTATTGGGCAGGTCAAATGCAATCTTCAATGTGTTCGTCATGATGAATCTCCCTCCTTAGATTACTCGGAAATTGTGGCATTGTCCGTGCGTGCGATGCTGAGTACGTCACGGGTCTGGAGCGTGGCGATCTGCGTGGCGACATGATAGAAATCGTTATCGCTGATGGCAGGATTGACACGGTTGAACGTGCGCTGGAGGACTTGCTCCTTGCCGTTTGCATCTTTTTCGCCTGCGACCTTCAGAATGAGCTTGGTGGTGACATTGTTCTTTGCGGCCATGTGGGTCATCTCCTTAAAATTTTTTTTTGCAAGGAACTCCGGCTCCCGGGCTTGCGATCGCTGTCCTTCATCCCTTTGCACTCCCTTACATGCAGGGAGCATAGGAGATATCCACCACTAAGAATTTTTTATTTCAATTCGGCCTCGATCTGATCCAGCAGGGCCCTTGCCGTTTTCTCGGCAATGACAGCCTTCTTGTCATGGGCACGCACTTCCTTGCACTGCTCTGCAAAGCCTTTGCGCTCCGATTTGCTCACCGTTTTGCCGGAACGTGTATCGCACAGGAGTTTCAGGCCCGCGCGGTCGGCAGCGGCAATGCGCTGAAGCTGCTGGAGCTGCGGCAGGCACTCCTTTAGCGTCCGATTCGGCAGCTCGTCCTGCAGTCTTTTGCAGGAACGCTCCAGAGCCGCGAGATTCCGATCCAGGGCGCTTGCTGATGGACTGATATCCTGCCGTCCTTTCCATGCTGCCCAGAATGCGTCCATTTTCGCATGGAGCTCCGTGCCGTCCGCAGGCCCGCACTTTGCCCAGCTGTGATTGTCCATCTCCTGGGACTGATCCGCGAACCGCATCATATCCGTCGCAAGCCTTCCGTACTGTGCACGGATATTTTTCTGCCACGACTTTGTGGGATCATAGTCCTTTGGCTCCTTCGCATAGTCCGCGCCCGTCGCAAGGGAGATCTTGGAAAGTCTCTCGTATTTCATGGGATTGAAGAAAACCGCCGGGATTGCCGCATGCGTCGGGAGCTTTTCGATGGGCCCGAGGGCGAGCTTGGCTTCCATATAATCCGTCACGGGATAGTTCCACCAAATGCCCAAAGCCCTTTGATACAGACTGCTTCCCTTTTGGTAGTCCTCGTCGGAAAGGCTGTCCCCCACCACGCGGTTGCCCGTATAGAGCACAAGGACATCCCGGTCCAGCGTCTCCGAAAATGCCTTGGTATAAGTTTTGCGGAGGCCGTTTTCCTCCATGTCCTCCAGAAAATATTCCGTGGGAACCGTGATCAGCGGGGAAACATCCCGATGCGTGTGGACGAATTCCCGGGATATCCAGTTCAGGAATTCCGCCTGGTCCTTGCCGCTCTTGTCCTTGATATCATCGAAGAAAATCGCAAAGTCGCGGACTCCGGCATCGTAGAGAGCCGTGAGCTTCTTTATCATATAGTCCCGATCCCGATAGGCCGCGGCTCCGTTGAAATGGATGTCCAAACCCGGGGAGACGGCGAAGACAAAGCGCACGCCTTGTTCCCTTGCAGTCGTGGCAAGCTGCTTCAGCTTGTTCAGTTCCCCCGTCGGATAGGGCTCACGCCACTTGTCCCGATGGTAGGGATCGTCCTTCGGCGCATAGATATAGGCATTCATGCCGTGCTCCGCACAGAACTTGATGATATCCATGCGATCCGCCTGTTTCCAAGGCGTCCCGTAAAAACCCTCCACAACGCCCCGCAGCGGGATCGGCTCCGCCTCCGCTGCCTGTACCGATACGCCAAGCGCAGCAGAGCAGACCGCCAGCGCCAAGAATGTTCGTTTGAGTTTGCTGCGAATATTCATGATGGTTCACCTTCCCGATTCTTTACAACAGATGTGCGCGCAGTTCCTCGCCGCTTTGCGCGGAAAGGTAGGAGGGCGCGATGTCCAGCACGGTGCGGCAGCCCTTCTGCCCTTCCTTGGAAAGGCGGTATGCTGCGCGTGCATAGGCGATGAGCACGCTGGTCGTGAACTCCGGATTGGAATCCAGCTTCAGGCTGAACTCGATGATGTGCTTGTGCTCCTTTTCGTGTCCGGTTTGTCCGGAGCGGATCACGAAGCCGCCGTGGGCCAGGCCGCTGTGGTCGCGCTGCAGTTCCTCTTCGCTGATGAAATGCACCGTTGTGTCGTAGTCCGCGAAATAGTTTGGCATATGCTTGATTTCCTGCTCCACCTTCGCAGCGTCTGCGCCATCCTCCAGCACCACGAAGCATTCCCTGGTATGCTTCTGACGCGTCGTGAGCTCGGGATTCCTGCCGGAGCGGACGGCATCCAGTGCGCTTTCCACAGGCACCGTGTACTGCTTTGCGTTCTTCACGCCCGCAATACGGCGGATCGCGTCCGAGTGGCCCTGGCTCACGCCCTTGCCCCAGAAGGTGTAGTCCTTCCCATCGGGCAGGATGGCGTTGCTATAGGCACGTGCAAGGGAAAACAGCCCCGGATCCCAGCCTACGGAGATGATGCCGATATGTCCCGCTTCCCTTGCCGCTGCATCCACATGGGCAAAGTGTTCCGGGATGCGCGCGTGGGTGTCAAAGCTGTCCACCACATTGAACAGCTTGGCGAATGCCGGTGTCTGTTCCGGCAGATCCGTTGCGCTGCCGCCGCAGAGAATCAGCACATCGATTTTGTCCTTCCAGTCGGCGGCTTCATCCGCTTTCACTACGGGGACGCCTGCCGTCGCGATCTTCACGTCTGCAGGATTCCGCCTTGTGAACACGGCCACCAGATCCATATCCGCATTTTCCTTCACGGCGCATTCCACGCCGCGTCCCAGATTGCCATATCCTAAAATTCCGATTTTGATACGCATAGAAAAACCTCCCAAACGAAAACTATCATAATACACAACAGAAACCCTTCTCACTATATCATAAAAGTTATAGGATGAGAAGGGATTTTGCGCGTGTACAGCTAAAATTTCCACAAAAGAATCCACATCTGTGGATAAGTTTTCCACAAAATCGGACGCCTTTTATGAAAAAAATGTGGATTGTTGATGAAAATATCCTCACAACCTGTGGATAATGTGAACAAAATAGGGGATAAAAGCATATCTTGTAGAAAAATTTTCCTAATTCCCATATTTTGTAGTATCCTTTTGCCATGTCTGTGGATAATCATGGAGTGCCCCATTCGCGATAAGGATGGCGTTGCAGATTGGAGTTGTAGTACCGGCTGTCTGCCGATACTTCCTCCCCTGCCCAGCTAGGAAGAGGAAACGCCGTATCCTCCGAAGGAAGCTCGATTTCCGCAAGCGTCAGGCCTTCATTTTCCCCCTCGAATACGTCGATTTCCCAGACAAAACCCTCGTATTCCTCCAAATAGCGGCGCTTCGCAATGACGGGCTGCTCGCAGAGCCCGATCAGCTTCTCTGCATCAGTCGCAGGGATTTCATATTCGAACTCCGCGCGGCGGATTCCGTCATTTTTCCCTTTGATGGCAAGATATGCTCTGTCATCCCGTATGCGAACGCGCACCGTCCGCTCCGGCACAGAGCACAGATATCCCTGCAGGATTCTGGAGCCGGTTCCCCTCGGCTTCCATTCGCCTCTCCGCACCAAAAATTTCCGTTCGATTTCCTCTGCCATCTGTCGTTCCCCCTGTCCTTCCGTGTGGCATCCGATTTTTTTGTTCGCTTTTCCATTGTATCGTTTTGCCGGAAAAACGACAACCGGAATATTTTGCCTTGGCAAAATCTGAACGCCTGCGTTATAATGAACCATATGAACTTGAACGCAGAGAAAGGACGATGGCATTTGGCAAAATCATCAACTCCTTCCCGACGGGATCGCAAGGAGGGAAAGAAGAAGCGCAGGATCTGGCCTTGGATCCTTTTGCTGGTGTGCGTTCTGGCCGCGGCGGCGGCAGGTTGGATCTTTGCTTCTTCCAGCCTGCTGGACAAGCCCAAGCCGAACAAGGTAGAGCAACAGAAGGAGAAGCTGCTCACGGCGCACGACAAGGCGACCATCATGATCATGGGCGTGGACGAGCGCGAGGACGATGTGGGCCGCTCCGATACCCTGATGCTTGCGACCATTGATCCGGACCGGAAAAAGGCGGCGCTTCTCTCCATCCCCCGTGACACCCGCGTGCGCATCAGCGGCTATGGCTACGACAAGATCAATGCCGCCTTTGCCTATGGGGGCGAACGGCTTACGCAGAGTACGGTGGAGAATTTCCTCGGTGTGGACATCGACCACTATGTCATCATCAATACCCGCGCCTTCGTCAAGATCATCGATGCCATCGGCGGCATTGACATCAATGTCGAGAAGCGCATGTACTATGAGGACCCCTGGGACGATGACGGGGGGCTCATCATCGACCTCTACCCCGGTTTGCAGCACATGGACGGCAAGACCGCCGTTACCTATGTGCGCTATCGTGACGAGGATGGTGATATCGGGCGCATCAAGCGGCAGCAGAAATTCATGCAGGCCTGTATGGACAAGGTCACAAGCCCTGCCATCATCATCAGTCTGCCCTCCGTCGTCAAAGAGGTCATTGATTCTGTGCGCACGGATCTTTCCGTTCGTCAGTTGCTGGAATTCGCAGGAACCCTCAAGGAGGCGCAGGCGAACGGACTGCAGACGGAAATGGTGCCGGGGCGTCCGCTCTATATTGACGAGGTCAGCTACTGGATCCCCGATGTGGGAGAGATCCGCAGCTCCCTCGCAAGGATGCTGGGCATTACCGTCAACAATACGATGCGCTCCGATTTCGAGCGCGCAGCAAGGGAATATGAGGATTCCATCCCGTCCAATGCGACAGAAGTCCCCGCGAGCGACAACTCCATCGGCCGTGCGGTCAGGAGCAGCGATCTGGAGCAGGAGCGTATAGAAAAGGAAAAGCGCAAGGGCAAGGAGCCGCAAACGGGAAAGAGCAAGGATAAGGATGACAAGAATGACAAGAAGAGCAAAGACACAGACCGCCGTGAGCAGGATGTGCTGATCCGGAACGACTCCGGCCGTACGGATTCGCAAGGCGATTCCCGCGATACGGTCTCAAATGATAGCAACGCGGATAACGATTCCATCAGCATCCGTCCGGAAGGCGTCCCCGCCCTTGACAGTTCCGAGACTCCGAGCAGGGCAGGGGATGGCAATATCAAAACACGATAGGACACTCATGTATTCATAATTCTTCCGCGTTTTGCTTGCATTCCCATGAAAAGTTTCCTATAATGAGGGGAGTTTATGCTATACTCGCGAAAGAAAAAGCCTTCCCCTTGAGGGGAAGGGGGACCGCGAAGCGGTGGATGAG
>CALGGP010000216.1 GCA_937915885.1 uncultured Selenomonadales bacterium
AAAATCTTGCATCGAACCTGCAGATATTCAAGTTCAGGAACCTCGCCGAATTTGTGTCGAAGGACAGCCTCAACGAGATCAAGCGCGCCGGTGTAAATCGCCCGACCGATCACCACGCCACCGACGCCGTCCGCCTCATATTTTTTCAACGCGCGAATGTCATCGAGAGAGCTCACGCCGCCCGACGCGATCACCGTCAAGCCCGAGCGCCGCGCCAATTCCGCCGTCGCCTCCGCGTTGTGACCGGCAAGCGTCCCGTCCTTGGCAATGTCGGTGTAAATAATCGTCGCAATCCCCATGTCGCCGACCTTGATCGCCAACTCGAGCGCCGTCATATTGCTCACGTTGAGCCAACCGTTGACCGCCACCTTGCCGCGCTTTGCATCGATGCCGACGATCACCTTCTCGCCGAACTCGCGCGCCGCCTCTCGAATGAGCTCGGGATGTTCAACCGCCGTCGAGCCCAAGATCACTCGCTCCACTCCCATAGACAACAGATCGTCAATGTTTTCGAGCGTCCTGATGCCGCCGCCCACTTCGATCGGGATGCGGACGGTCTCGAGAATTTTTTTGATGCTGAAGATGTTGACGGGCGCGCCCTTTTTCGCGCCATCGAGATCAACGATGTGCAGGAATTTCGCGCCTTGCTCCTGCCATTTGAGCGCCATCTCCTCGGGATAATCGGAGAACACCGTCGACTGATTGAAGTCGCCCTGATAAAGTCGGACGCATTTGCCGCCCTTGAGATCGATCGCAGGAAGTATTACCATCTTAAATCCTCCCAACAAAATTTTTTAAAACCGCCAAGCCGACGTCACCGGACTTCTCGGGATGAAATTGCACGGCGAAAATATTTTTGTGCGCGACCGCCGCCGTGAGCGTCTCGCCATACTCGGTCGTCGCCGCTATGATCGACGGATCGATCGGCACCGCATGATAACTGTGCACAAAATAAAAATATCCGTCGACGGCGCCTTTTACTTTATTCCAGCCCATGTGCGGGATTTTTAATCCCTCCGCGCGGATTTTTTTGACGGTGCCTTTAAAAATGCCGAGCCCGTCGACGTTGGGCGACTCCTCCGAGCCCTCGAATAAAATTTGCAGTCCGACGCATATTCCCATCAACGGCTTGCCGCCTTCGATCTGCTCAACGATCAAGTCGTCGAGCCCCGCCGCCCGCAAATTCCTCATGCAATCGCCGAACGCTCCAACGCCCGGCAATATTAATTTCTCCGCCGCGCGGATTCGATCGGCGTCGCCCGTCACTTCGACTTCAGCGCCGACCGCCTCTACCGCCTTCGACACGCTGAATAAATTTCCAACGCCGTAATCTATCACCGCTATCAAATTATTTTCCTCCTATTCGATTTTTTCTCCCGCCTGATGATTTTGCGGGCGCTGCCGTCGCGGGTGGGAACCTCAGCCTCAGTTGGGCGCTGACATTCGGGGGCGGGGGCGTCGGCGGCGCCCTCTACACCGTCGCTTCTCAATCGCCACGGGGCGGCGCCACACATTTTTCTGCAATCAGCCGATCGATTGTCTCAATCACCGTCCGCGCGGCGATTTTTTTCGAGCACTCATATTTTCGCGCCGCATCTTTATAACTCACGCAAGTTGCAACTCGGCTGAAGTCCACGCGCATATCGTTGAAGCAGCCGTGACACACCGTCGGATTGTAAATTCGATACGGATTGTCGAACTCGTACCACGGCTCCGAAAATCCGCTGATCATTATCACCGGAATATCGACCGACCACGCCAACCATGACAGCCCGCTCCCAAGACCGATAAAAAAATCTGCGTAAGCGAGCATGTTGATCCGATCAGTCAACGGACGATTCCCCGTAAAATCTTCAGCTCCGCGCGGCATTTCGATCGTCAATCCGTAATTCTCACATCGACGATCCCGATCAATGCAAAGAACTCGATACCCGAGCGACTTCAAATAATCGACGACGTGATCCCAACCGTCGGGTGCCAACCAACATTTATTCGTTCCCGACGCCTGCACGGCAATACAGACGTATTTTTCTTTGATCGAACGCGGCGCCGTCGGCTCAAAAATTTTTTTTAACGGTCGACGAATCAGCGGCGAACACAAAACGGTTTTGCCGAGCAATTCAAGCGGAACCGTCCGAAAATCCTGCGCCGCCGCGAACGGCATATTGCTCCACGCCGCCATGTAAAAGCAAGCATAACTGTCGTCGGGAATATCCTCCGTCAATTCAAGGCGCGGATAATATTTCGAGACGATCTCGCGCATATAAGGCGGCACCGTGCACGTCGTCCGACAATCAAATTTTTGACGGAACTGCTCAACATACGGCAGCAGCGCTATATTATCGCCCATCGCCTGTCCGAACCAAAAATGGATCGATTGCCCGCGCGGATCAAATCGATGATAAAAGACGGGCTCCCCGTCAAGCCAGAGCGCAATCTCCCACTCCACAAAAAATTTTTCTTTCGATATCAACAGCGTCGACGAAATGTCCTCGTCGAAAAAAATCATGTCGCTCGCGCCGTCCGATATCCGAACATGCCAATTGCCCGACGGAATTTGCAATCGGAGCCCGTCGTTGAAGTCGATCAACAGCCCGTCGATGCCCGTCTCGCCCGTGAGATCGTTTTTGAAGGCAATCGTCTCCTCGAAAAATTTCAGCCCGCTGTCGAGCAGTTGCGTCGGAAAAATTTCGAGCGCAGATCCGTTGAAATATCGGATCGGAAATTTATTTTTCATGCCTCGCCTCCAATTTGTGATCGGCAATCAAACGATCGATCGCGGAGATCACTTGTTGCGCTGTAATATTTTTCGAGCACTCGTACGCTTGAGGCGTTCCTTTGTGATGGACGCAATGCGCGATGTGTTGAGCCTCGATGCGCGTATCGTTAAAGCAGCCGTGACAGACGAGCGGATTGTGCACTCGATAAGCCGATGCAAACTCGCACCACGGCTCTGATATTCCGCTGATCAAAACGACGGGGATATCAACCGACCACGCCAACCACGACAAGCCGGTTCCGAGCCCGATGAAAAAATCTGCATACGCCAGCTGATTGACGCGATCGATCAAAGTATAATCGCCCGAAAAATCCTCCGCGCCCGTCGGCATTTCGACCGTCAAATCCAAATTCGAGCACTTACGATCCCGATCAATGCAAAGCACTCGATAACCGAGCGACTTCAAATAATCGACGACGCGATCCCAACCGCCAGGGTTGAGCCAACATTTGGGATTAGCCGATGCCTGAACTCCTATGCACACGTATTTTTGCTCGATCGAACGCGGCACCGTCGGCGTAAAAATTTTTTTCGATAGTCGAGAAATTTTTGGAGTGTTGAAGAGAACTACGCCAAACGATTCCATCGGAATGGAGCGCATGTCGAAAGGCGAAGCAGTCGGAACATTCATCCAACCCGAGATAAAAAATGTCGCGTAAAGATCGTCGGGACGGTCGCTCGTCATTTTTAGGTGGGGATAATAATTTTTGATGATGCCGTCAAAGGCGGGCGGAAGTTCAACGAACGCGTCACAATCAAAAATTTTTCGGAATTGATCAAGGTAAGGTAACAGCGAAATGGTATCGCCTAGCGCCGGACGCGGAAATCGAAAAAGGACGCGCTGCTCCGTCGGATCGAACTGATGATAGAACACCAACGCGCCGTCGAGCCACAAAGCGATCTCCCATTCGATATAAAATTTTTCCATCGAGATCAACGTCACGCCCGAAAAATCGTCGTCGAGAAAAATCAGCTCGTTACGACTGTCGACGATGCGCACGTGCCAATTGCCCTCGGGGATTTGCAATCGAAGTCCGCAATTGAAGTCGAGCAACACGCCGTCGATGCCCGTCTCGCCAATGATCGGCGCAAGCCCATCCTGATATTTATCAAAAAATGCATTACACTCCTCAATATATTTTCGAGTGTAGCACAACAAAGCCGATCCGCCAAAATATTTCACCGGATATTTCAATTGCCGCGCCTCCCCTCGAGTAAATTGTGATCGGCGATCAACTGCTCAATCGCCCCGATCACGCTCCGCGCGGAGATTTTTTTCGAGCACTCGTAAAGTCTTTCGCCAACACGCTCGGCGGCGTCCTTGTGTTCGAGACATTCAAGAATCTGATGCACGTCGTGAGGACGATGATTGAAACAACCATGACAGACGAGCGGGTTGTAAACGCGATAAGGCGTATCGAACTCGTACCACGGCGCGGTGAGACCACTGATCAAAACGACGGGGATATCGACCGACCACGCCAGCCACGCTAAAGCGCTCGAGATGCCGATAAAAAAATCCGCATACGCCAACTGATTGACTCGATCAATCAAAGTGTAATCGCCGCTGAAATCCTCCGCGCCTTTGGGCATTTCGACCGTCATATTCCAATTGGTAGAGCTCCGATCTTTATCGATGCAAAGAACTCGATACCCGAGCGACTTCAAATAATCGATGACTTGATCCCAACCGCCGGGGTTGAGCCAACACTTGGGATTAGCCGATGCCTGCACTCCTATGCACACATATTTTTGCTCGATCGAACGCGGCGCCGTCGGCGTAAAAATTTTTTTCGACGGGCGACGAAGTTTTGACGAGCACAGGATCGTTTGTCCGACAAGTTCTAAAGGAACGATGCGCATATCAGCCGTGGTAGCGGTCGGTCGCGCTCGTATAGCGCTGAGATAATAACAGGCGTAGGAATCTTCGGGCGGCGGCGGCAATGGATCATCACCGTTTATCGGCGTGTCCGTCAATTGAATGTGCGGATAATAAGTTTGTATGATGTCCCGGCATGGAAAGGCGGAGCTACACGTCACCTCGCAATCGAACGTCCGACGAAATTGCTCGACGTACGGCAGCAGCGCGAGGATATCACCGAGCGCCTTCGATAGGTTGAAATGAATTTTTTGTCCGCGCGGATCAAATTGATGATAGAACACCAGCTCCCCGTTGAGCCAGAGCGCAATCTCCCACTCCACATAAAATTTTTCGAGCGATACAAACGTTATGCCCGAGGCGTCTCGATCAAGAAACAATAAACCACTCTCAGCGTCAACGATGCGCACGTGCCAATTGCCCTCCGGAATTTGCAATCGGAGTCCGCAATTGAAATCGATCAGAAGTCCGTCGATGCCCGTCTCGCCGACGATTGGAAAGTCATTCGAGACGATCCTCAAGCTCTGTTGAATGTATTGCTCGCTGTGCATCAATAGCCGCTGTCCACAAAAATATTTCACCGGATATTTGAAGTGGCTCATCTCGCGTGAATCCCTCCGAGAAAATTATGATCGGCAATCAGCCGGTCAATGGCGGCGATTACCTGTCGCGCCGTAATATTTTTCGAGCATTCGTAAATGCGATCGGTCTTTTGATACTTGGGGCAATCAAGAATTTTGGTGCAGTTGACGGCAAGCGAATTGAAACAACCATGACAAACATTCGTATTGCTCACGCGATACGCCGACGAAAATTCATACCAGTACTCGGTGATGCCGCTGATCATCACGACGGGAATATCGACCGCCCACGCAAGCCATGATAAACCGCTCGAGACGCCGATAAAAAAATCCGCATACGCCAACTGATTTACTCGATCGATCAAATCATACTTGCCGCTAAAATCTTCCGCGCCCGTGGGCATTTTAACCGTCAAGCCGTAATTTTCACCCCGACGCTCCTTATCGATGCAAAGCACTCGATAGCCGAGCGACTTTAAATAGTCGACGACGTGATCCCAACTGCCGGACTTGAGCCAGCATTTGGGATTAAACGACGCCTGGACGGCAATACAAACGTAAGGCTCGGAAATCGCGCGGGGCTTAGTGGGAGTGTAAACGACTTTCGACGGCGGACGGAGCATCGGGGTGTTGAGAATCGAGCGCGGGAATAATTCCATTGGCATTGCCCGCATGTCGGACGTCGTGACGATCGGCATGTTCATCCAGCCCGCCAAGTAAAAACACGCATATGAATCCTCCGGTAGCACATTGCTCAAGCGAAGCTCGGGGAAATAAATTTTTGCGATGTCTCGAAACGCCGACGGCAATTTACAACTCACTTCGCACTCGAACGTCCGACGAAATTCTTCCGCATACGGCAACAGGACGAGGTTGTCACCGAGCGCCGGTTGCGCAAAATTGAAGTGCACCTTTTGCCCGCGCGGATCGAATTGATGATAGAACACCGGCTCCCCATCGAGCCATAAAGCGATTTCCCACTCGACATAAAATTTTTCCATCGAGATCAACGTCACGCCCGAGACGTCCTCGTCGAGGAAAGTAACTCCACTTGCGCCGTCAACGATGCGCACGTGCCAATTGCCCTCCGGAATTTGCAATCGGAGTCCACAGTTGAAGTCGAGCAACACTCCGTCGATGTCCGTCTCGCCGACGATTGGAACCTTCGGCGCAATTTTTTCGTTGAACATCTTCAATGCCCGTTCGATAACCACGTCGGAATAACGAGCCAGCCCCGGGCTGCAAAAATATTTTACCGGATATTTATAAACGTCCATTATGCGCCTCCAACTTTCGATCGGCGATCAATTGATCGATGGCATTGATGACTTGCCGCGCGGAGATTTTTTTCGAGCACTCGAACGCACGCTCGGTGTCCTTGAACAATGGACAACTCAAAACCAAATTGAGATTGCGACACTCATTGAAGCAGCCGTGACAGACGAGCGGGTTGTTAATGCGATAGGGATTGTCGAACTCGTACCAACGCGCGGTGATGCCGCTGATCATCACGACGGGAATATCGACCGACCACGCCAACCATGACAGCCCGCTCGAGAGACCAATAAAAAAATCCGCATACGCCAATTGATTGATCCGATCGATCAGATTATAGCTGCCGCTGAAATCTTCCGATCCGCGCGGCATTTTTATTGTCATTCCAAATTTCGAGCACTTACGATCGCGATCGATGCAAAGCACTCTGTAACCGAGCGACTTCAAATAATCGACGACGTGATCCCAACCGCCGGGGTTGAGCCAACACTTGGGCGGCGATGATGCCTGCACGCCAATGCACACGTATTTTTGTTCGATCGCGCGCGGTTTTGTCGGCGTAAAAATTTTTTTCGGAGGCGTTTCGATCCGACGGAGGATCGCATGTCCGAGGCGCCGTAAGGGAATGAGTAATCCATCTTCGATTGCGACAAACGGCAGATTGATCGGCATCGTCATGAAATAGCAAGCGTATGAATCCGCAGGCAACGACGGCTCCAAGCGCACGTCCGGATAATACTGCTTCATAATCCCATGAAATACTTCATTGATTTGACACGAGACTTGGCAATCGAATTGGCGGCGAAATTCTTCAACGTAAATCAACAGCGTGAGATTGTCGCCGAGCGTCGCCTTCGTAAAATAAAAGTGCACATTCTGACCGCGCGGGTCGAATTGATGATAGAACACCGGCTCCCCATCGAGCCACACCGCTATCTCCCACTCGATCAAATATTTTTCAATCGAGATCAGTGTGACGGCGGAGATATCTTCGTTGAGGAACTCGTAATCGCTTGCGGCGTCGGTGATGCGCACGTGCCAATTGCCCTCGGGCATTTGAAGTCGGAGCCCGTAATTAAAATCGATCAGAAGTCCGTCGATGCCCGTTTCACCGGTGATCGGCGCCTTAAATTTGATCAAGTCATCGAAGTATTTGATCTTGCGCTCGAACACATCAGGAGGAAAAACTTGCGCGCCCGAGCCGCAAATATATTTGATTGGATATTTATAAATGCTCATGATGCGCCTCCGATTTTGGAGCGGCGATCAATCGATCGATGGTGTTGATCACCATCCGCGCGGAGATTTTTTTCGAGCACTCGAACGCACGCTCGGGATCGGTGTCCTTAAATCTTGGGCACTCTAAACATTTTTGCAAAGCGACCCTCAAATCATTATAGCAGCCGTGACAGACGAGCGGGTTGTGCACTCGATAAGCCGATGCAAACTCGCACCACGGCTCCGATATCCCGCTGATCAAAATAACGGGGATATCAATCGACCACGCCAACCACGACAGCCCACTCCCGAGCCCGATGAAAAAATCCGCATACGCCAGCTGATTGACTCGATCAATCAAAGTGTAATCGCCGCTGAAATCCTCCGCGCCCTTGGGCATTTCGACCGTCAAACCCAAATTCGAGCACTTACGATCGCGATCGATGCAAAGTACTCGATAACCGAGCGACTTCAAATAATCGACGACGTGATCCCAACCGCCGGGGTTGAGCCAAGTTTTGGTCGTCGCCGACGATTGCACGCCGATGCAAACATATTTTTGCTCGATCGCGCGCGGTTTTGTCGGCGTAAAAATTTTTTTCGACGGTTGAGGAATTTTTGAGGTGGCAAGGATTGTATGACCGACCATCTCTAAAGGCAAGGCGCGCATGTCGCAGGTCGATGCGACCGGCGTCCGAACCCAAGCCGCCATATAAAAACACGCATATGAATCGTCAGGCACTTCGTCGACCAACGTAAAATGCGGATAATATTGCCGGATGATCTCATGAAAGGGCGCGGGGATTTTTAAAGTCACTTCGCACTCGAACGTCCGACGAAATTCTTCCACATACGGTAACAGCGCAAGATTGTCGCCGAGGATCGGTCGAGTAAAATTGAAATGAATTTTTTGCCCCGTCGGATCGAATTGATGATAGAAGACGGGCTCATTATCGAGCCACACCGCAATCTCCCACTCGATATAAAATTTTTCCATAGAAATCAACGTCACGCCCGCAACGTCGTCGTCGAAAAATATTACTTCGCTCTCGGAGTCGGCGATGCGCACGTGCCACCGTCCGCGCGGAACTTGCAATCGAAGTCCGCGATTGAAATCAATCAGAAGTCCGTCGATGCCGGTCTCACCGGTGATGGGCGTTTTGATGGCATGATTTTTGTCGAGAAGTTGAAGTCCTTCATACACATATTCTCGAGTGAAGCGCGTCAAGTCCGGGGCGCAAAAATATCTGATCGGATATTTATACTGACTCATAAGCTGCCTTTCGTTGACGGAATGTCATGCATACGCGGATCGTTTTCGACGGCAATTCGGAGTGCATGCCCGAGCGCCTTGAATACCGCCTCGATTTTGTGATGCGAATTGACGCCGTAGAGCACCTTGACGTGGAGAGTGATCCCCGCGTTAAAGGCGACGGCGCGCAAAAATTCTTCGACGAGTTGAGTATCGAAGGCGCCGACGGTCGGAGCGAGCGCGCCAAGATCGCAGACGAGGAACGGACGCCCGCTGATGTCGAGCGAAACAAACGCAAGACTTTCGTCCATTGGGAGGTAAAAAGTGCCGTAGCGATTGATGCCGCGCTTATCGCCGAGCGCCTGTTTGAGTGCCGCGCCGAGGGTAATTCCGATGTCTTCAACGGAATGATGTCCGTCGACGTCGAGATCGCCGTCGCAATGCACGTCGAGATCAAATCGACCGTGGGCGGCGAATAAATTCAACATGTGATCGAAAAAGCCGATCCCCGTATTTATATTCGAGATGCCGTCGCCGTCGAGCTCGAGAAAAATTTTGACGGCGGTCTCGTTGGTTGTCCTTTCGATTTGAGCATTCCTCATAGTTTTACTCCTAAAAATATTTTTCAGCCCGCCCCCGAAAGTTTTTTTGGGGCGCCGCCGACGCTCCCGCCCACCAACGGCGGCGCCCAACGGAGTCAGTGGTTCCCACCCGCGTCGGCGGCGCCCTAACCATCGGCGCAAAATGCGGCGGACAATTCGAGCGCGGCGTAA
>CALGGP010000217.1 GCA_937915885.1 uncultured Selenomonadales bacterium
GCCGCGGGTTAGTGAGCGGGAAAATATAGGGCGGGTGGGCGGGATCAAAAATTTTTAGGAAGTAACTATGCTGAAGACTTTAAGCGTTTGGAACTTCGCGCTGATTGAGCACGCAACGGTCGACTTCGACGACGGATTGAATATCCTAACCGGTGAGACCGGCGCCGGCAAATCGATCCTCATCGAGGCACTCGGCGCCGTGCTCGGTCGTCGTACTTCTACCAATGCAATCCGAACCGGCTGCGAACAGCTTCGCGTCGAGGCTGTTTTTTTATTGACTGCCGACGATAAAGCCCGCAAACTTCTCGCCGATCTCGATATCGATCTCGACGACGATTTTTTGATCATCAATCGGAAAATTTCTCGCGCGTCGAAGAGCACCGTCACCGTCAACGGCAATCGGATCACTCTCGCGTCGCTAAAAAAACTCGGCAACGCGCTCGTCGATGTGCACGGGCAAAACGATAACCTTGCGCTCCTTCGCGACGACGCCCTTTATAATCTCGTCGACGGCTCAAACGATGTTCGCGCGGAACTCGACAATTATCGATCGTTTTATCGACAGTGGAGCGCTCAGAAAAAATCGCTCGAACAAAAAAAATCCGCCGCGCGCGACAACGATCAGCGGCTTGACATGCTTCGTTGGCAGAAGAAAGAGATCGCCGACGCCGCGCTCGAGCCCGACGAGGATCGGCGTCTCGAAAACGATATCCGACGGCTGGCGAATGTCGAGCGGATTGCTCAACACGTCGAAGAGTCGCGCTTGCTGTTGAGCGACGGCGAAGATTTTGATGTGCTGTCGGCATTGGCGCGCGTGCGAAAACATCTCGACGATATTGCGCGGCTCGATAATTCGCTCGACGATGCGGCAAAAATGCTCGACGACGCCTCGATTTTGTTGCAAGAGGTCTGCGGTGAGATCAATTCGTATGCGGATCAATTGGAGTTCGCGCCCGATCGGTTGGATCAATTGCAGGAACGGCTCGACGTCGTCAATCGAATGAAGAAAAAGTACGGTCCGGGGCTCGACGATGTGATCAATCATCTTGAAAAAATCCGCGCGGAGATTTCATCGATAGAGAACTTTGACGCCGATTGCTCGGCACTCGAAAAATTGATCGCGACGCTCGAAATTCGCTCGAGGGAATGCGCGGCTCAACTGTCAAACGCTCGAAACAAAAACGCCGCCGTCGTCTCGAGCGCCGTCGAAAAAGAACTGCGGCAGTTATTCACCGAAAAAGTAAAATTCGAGTTGACGGTGGCATCGACGGAACGCTTGACGGAGCGCGGCGCCGATTCGCTCGATATGATGTTCAGCGCGAACGTCGGAGTGAAACCGAAGCCGCTGTCGAAAATAATCTCGGGCGGGGAATTGTCGCGGGTGGCATTGGCGCTCAAGGCATCGGGAGTGGCGCGCGACGAGTCGCCGGCGTCGATGATCTTTGACGAGATCGATACGGGGCTCGGCGGAGTGACGGCGGGCGCGGTCGCCGAATGCATTGCAAAAGTTTCGCGCGCGCGACAGGTCTTGTGCATCACGCATCTGCCGCAAATCGCGTGCATGGCGGACGTCCACATTTCGATCGAAAAAATTTCGGACGGAGCGCAAACGATCACAACGGTTGCCCGATTGGATCACGACGATCGGATTCGAGAGATCGCGCGAATGGCGTCGGGCGACGAGAGCCCGCAATCGATCGAAAACGCAAAGGCAATGTTGTCGAGCGCCGCGTCGAAAAAATTTTTGTTGAGTAATTGAGCGCCTCGGGCGCATTTGCCGCAAATCGCGTGCATGGCGGACGTGCACATTTCAATCGAAAAATTTTCGGACGGGTCGCAAACGATCACAACGGTCTCTCGATTGGATCACGACGATCGTATTCGAGAGATCGCGCGGATGGCGTCGGGCGACGAGAGCCCGCAATCGATAAAAAACGCGCGGGCGATGCTGACGAGCGCCGCGTCGAAAAAAATTTTGTGGAAGAAGTGAGCGCCTCGGGCGCATTTTTTTTCGAGCATATTGCAATTTTGCGCGGCAGAATATAAACTATGACTGTAAAATGAGTGAACGGAGCGATGCAGGATGAACGATGAAAATTTAATTGAAAAGAAGCTGTCGAGCGAAAACATCTTCGACGGCGTGTTGTTGCACGTCAAAAAAGATCGTGTGCTGCTGCCCAACGGTCACGAGGCGACGCGCGAGTGGATCGTGCACCCGGGGGCGTCGGCGGTGGTGCCGCTGTTGCCCGACGGCAATATCATTTTGGTGCGGCAGTTTCGATATCCCGTCGGACGAGTGACGTTGGAGATTCCGGCGGGAAAATTAGACGTGGCGGGCGAAGATCCGATCGAGTGCGCGCGACGTGAGCTGTCGGAGGAAACGGGATATTCGGCGGAAAAAATTTGGCGTCTGACATCGATCGCAACGACGGTCGGCTTCACCAACGAGTGGATTCACATCTACGGGGCGACGGGCTTGACGGTCGGCGCGCAACACACCGACGAAGACGAATTTATAAATTGCGTAAAGGTGCCGCTGGCGTCGGCGGTGTCGATGGTGGAGCGCGGAGAAATTTTCGATGCCAAGTCGGCGGTCGGGATCATGCTGCTCAACGGCTCCATCCAAAAATAAAATTTAATGGGGCGCCGCCGCCGCTCCCACCCACCGAGCTCGGCGCCCCAATTGTAACAGCGGTTCCCACCCGCGCCGGCGGCGCCCAACTTGCCTTGTCGGCGCCCGACCACGGACAGCAGCCCTCAAGCGTCGGCGACGCATAACTACGGACGGCAGCCCCCATCGCGTTGTCGACGTACAACCACGGACGGCAGATCGCCACGCGTTGTCGGCGCCCAACCACGGACGGCAGCCCCATCTCGTTGACGGCGCCCCGTCTAATTTGAAAAAAATTTTTTCATGGGCGGGTGGGCGGGATGAAAAAATTTTTTTCCGTCACCCCCAACAGCCG
>CALGGP010000218.1 GCA_937915885.1 uncultured Selenomonadales bacterium
CCGACGTCATTTTTTCTCCCGCCCACCCACCCTTTGTTCCTTGGCAGGAACCGCGCTTTGGGGGAGCCGCCGACGTGATAGGCAACCGCCCTCGATTGGAGCCAGCCGCCCCATAAATCCGTCGACAGTTGAAACGGAGCGTGCGCCGCCGTCGACGATAAGCAACTGCCCTCAATTGGAGCCCGCCGCCCAATAAAGCCGTCGACAGTTGAAACGGAACGTGCGCCGCCGTCGACGATAGGCAACCGCCCTAGATTGGAGCCCTGCGGAGCATAAAGGCGGGCGCCGCCGGCGCGGGTGGGAACCGCTGTCATATGTTGGGCGCCGAGCTCGGGGGGCGGGTGCGTCGGCGGCGCCCCTTCCTCGTCACTCCGTCGCCTTTAATTACGAATTACGAATTACGCATTGCCTTCCTCAGCCTGCTTCGTTGACGACCTGCGGCATCTCCTGAAGTTCGATCTCGATCTCAGATTCTACGCCGTCGCGCTCATATTTTACTTTCACTCTATCGCCGACCTTATGAGCCGCCACTTCATTGCGCACCTCGCCGACCGAGTTCACATCTTTACCGTCGATCGACAAAATTACATCGCCGCGTTGCAAGCCCGCAATCCCCGCCGGAGCATCGAGCGCCACGCGGAAAATATACACGCCCTTATCTATCGTCAGCTGATATCCGTAGCGTGCCGCCGTCGGCTTGTCGAAGATCGTCACGCCCAAATACGGTCGCGCCACATACCCTTTCGCCATCAGCTCGTCGACTATTTCTTTGACGGTGTTGATCGGGATCGCAAAGCCCATGCCCTCGACGCCGTCCGCCGCCAACTTCGCGCTGTTGATCGCTATAATTTCTCCATCCGCATTGACCAGCGCGCCGCCCGAATTGCCCGGGCTGATCGCCGCGTCCGTCTGAAACAGTTTCACTCGACGATCGCTCAACTCCAGCGTCCGATTGAGCGCGCTGATCACTCCGACCGTCACACTCCCTTGAAACTCAAGCCCCATCGGATTGCCGATCGCAATCGCCGGCTCGCCCACGACGACATCATCACTGTTGCCGAATTTCGCCGTCGGCAAATCCTTCGCATCGACCTTGACCACCGCTATATCCGTCATATCGTCCGTCCCGACCAGCTCCGCGTTGAGCGTCCGACCGTCGGCAAGCGACACGATCAATTCGCGCGCGCCCTCGATCACATGATTGTTCGTCACTATATATCCGTCGCTCTTGAAAATCACGCCCGACCCGACGCCTTCCGTTTCAAACGGTCGATTGAAAAAGTCTCGAGCGACCGCCTTATTCGTGATCCCAACGACCGTCGGACCGACCGTATTTGCAACCCGCACCGCGGGCGTGTTCCGCGCGGAGGACATCTTTGCGGCGGCTGCCTCCGCCTCCGCGCGCTCCTCTTTGCGCTCAGTCATTATCGATTTCGATTCCGTATTCTTTGCGGCAACCTCAACCGATTTTTCGGCGTCAGGCGCGGCGGGAGCCTCCGCCGTCGATTCCACGCCTCCTATCGGATTGCCCGCAATATCTGTATCGCAGCCCGTCAGCGTCATCGATGAAATCATCAGCGCCGCCAAAATCGCTGCCGTTTTTTTCTTCATTCCCTATCACTCCTTCGCGCCAATTCTAATTTTGGACGCAAAAAAAATCAAGCATTATCGCCCGCCGTCCGCCGTCGGCGCAAATAAAAAGCCCGACATCGAATGTCCGACTGATATTACGGCGCTTTTTTTCGATCGAGCAGCCGCCGCCCCCATGCTCAACTCTCGAGCAATTTCTTCGACGGTTTTGCCCTCGAGCACACCGCCCGCCGTCGGCGCAAATTAAAAGCCCGGCATCGAATGCCCGGCTGATATTACGGCGCTTTTTTTCGATCGAGCAGGCGACGCGTCATCTCCTGCACCAACTCGACCGCGCCGCGTCCCATGCCCATCTCTCGGGCAATCTCTTCGACGGTTTTGCCCTCGAGCAGCATGTTTTTGATCTTGACGGAGTTCGGAGCGTTGAGCGCGGCTTGCGCTTGCGGCGCGATCGTCGACCGTTGAGGCGGCGCCGATTGTTGAGCGGCTCGAGGCGCGGGCGCGGGCTTCGACGGTGCGGTTGCGCGCGGAGCGGCTTGACGTTGAGGAGTTGTCGTCGATGTTGACGGACGCGCCGACGGTCGAGCGGCGGGCGTTTTTTGCAACGGACGCGTTTCGATCTTGACGGGTTTGCCCGCCACCACGTTTGACGTTTTATCCGACGACGGCAACACTATCGACGGACGATCGGGGATCGGCTTTGCGCGCCTTTCGACGGGTTCTTCCGCCGCCTCCATCGACCGCTGAAGCACCGCCGCAAAATCTCTCGCCTCGTTCGACGGCTCCTCCTCCAATTTCGGCGGCTCGATCGGCGCGGGAGTCGGAGTCGGCACCGCTTGAGGAAATGTCGTTTGACGGAGCATCGGCGGCGGCGAGATCGGCGACGGCACCTGTTGCATCATCGGCACCGGCACCGGTTGCATCGGCATCGGCATTGCCAATCGCGTCGAGATTTTCAATTCGATCGCGTCGAGCTTGCGTTGAAGGTCTTCGACGTTTTCTCCCGCATCCGACAATTTTTGCAGCAGATTTTTGATCTCCGTCGATTGATTTTCGCCGCGCTTGAGCAATTTTTTCAGCTCCGCCACGCGTCCCTCGAATTCCGTCCGATTGCGATCGGCGTCCTCGAGAAGGCTTTCGAGATTCGACGCCTGATTTTCCATCCGTTGGATCACTTCCGACGCCGTACGCTCGAGCTCCTCTTTGAGCTTCGCCGTCGATTCGATCACTACGCGTTGCTCCTCCGCGCGGCGCTGTCGATCGCGTGAATTATTCCAGACCACGAACACCATTATGCTGCCGACCACGATCAGCACAATCATCAATTCGGTAATCATAATCGTCACAACGAAATATCGAGACGATGTCCGCGCATCGGATCGACCGCAAATTTTTCCGCGTGCGGCGCCTCGGGCTGAGGATTCCGACGCCGCGCATTACGTTGCTGATAACCGCCGCCGCGCCCCCGACGCTCGGGATCGTCTTTGATCACTCCGCCCTGATCGGTCTCGTCTTTATTTCGCACCTGTTTTTGTTTCAACTCGTCGTCCTGCCGTTGACGGAGCGATTCAAAATCCTGCTGCAAATTCGTCGCGTGGTTGAGATTGTGTTGAACGTTGCTTGCCTCCGTCGCCGCTGTCGGATAAACCATCTGTATGTTGATTGGCGCAATGTCCACTGTTCACACCTCCGAAAAGCAATGCGTAATTCGTAATTCGTAATTATAAGGGGGCGCCGCCTCGGTGGGTGGGGGCGTCGGCGGCGCCCTTCTATTCGTCACCCCGTCGCCCCCGAACTCCCAATTCCTAATTCCGCATTCCTAATTCCTAATTGCCTTTAATACGGTCCGACGACAACTTCGCCGTCCTCGAGATACATCGTGCAGTACTTATAATCCTTTTGGACATGTTTCGTGACGGAATTGACTGTGATGCGCGAGCCCGAGTAGATGCATTCGGACGCCCGCACCCGACCGTTTTTCATGTCGGCAAGTTGCTCCTCGAGCTCGGTGATCCGCTTTTCATTCCGCTTGATCTTGCCGGCGATCGGGAATTGCGACCGCGTGAGCGTATTCAACTGATCGATCCGCTCCTGCGGCAGCCGACTGACATCAATCTTGCCGAGCGTCTCGAGCATTTGCGTGATCTGCATCAGCCGCTTTTTCAGCTCCTTATATTCTTTGCAAACGTCGTTATACTCCTTCTGCAGCGACGGATCGACGCCCACCGACACCCGCGTCACCACATACGCCTGATTGCCGATCACCTTCGCGCGAACTTCTTCGCCCGCCGTGCACGTGCCGCCCGTTATCTGACCGCGTTTGTCCTCGACGATGATCGTTTTGCCCGCGCGGAGCGTAGAATGAAGTGCGGCGTCGGCGATGTAAATATCGCGCCCCGCCTCAACCACCGCGTTTTCGGTGAACGCGCAACGAACATCTTCCTGCGCATAGACCTTGCCGCGATTGGCGCCCGTGATCCCGCCGCTTATGATCACATTGCGACCGCTCACTTCGGCGCCGCTCACGGAACCTTTTATTTCGATATCGCCCGTCGCCTTGACGCTGAAGCCCTGCTTGACCGAGCCCGTGACTTCAACCGAGCCGTCGAACTCGATATCGCCCGTCCCGACTCCGACGCTGCCTTTGATCTCGAGACGCGGATCGATGCTGATACGACTGCCGCTGTCGACAATCTGACCGTTGATCGTCGCGATCAATTGATGTTCGCCGACCACTTGAGTGTTTTTCCCTTGCGGCATCGGGATCGGGCGTCCGTTGAGCGCGGGGATTTTATCTCCGAAAATATTTTTACCGGGCTTGCCTTGTTTTTGAGGAATGCGGATTGCGAGCGTCTCATTCTTCTTTGCGAGCACGAACAGATTTAAATTTTTATAATCGACCCGATCATACTCGTCGACCACCGGACGCCCCTTGACGCCCAAATCGAATTTCCGATCGATGTAAGCGTTTTCGCCCGGGATTGCGGGATCGCCCTCCGCCGCCACGAACGGCGTCAAATATTTTATGCCCTCTTCGATCGCGTCCTCGTCAATCCCGTACTTCACTCGTTTCGACCGCAGCGCCTCGAGCACCATCTCTTTTGTCGGAAGCCGCGTCCCCGCTCGAGTATCGTACTTGATCGTCGCCTTCAATCGATCCCGACTGATCTCGACGATCAATTTCGCATACGCCTCGTCCTTTTGAACGTCCGCCTCCGACATGATCCGCTCGAGCTCCTCTTCAGTCATCTCGACCGGCTCACTTATCTTGTGCGGTTGCCCGTCCGCCTCCTTCATGATCTGCGCCAACAACGCCACATCATAATCGATTATACCGCACCCTCGGAGAATTTGATGCATGTCGGAGAGATCGATCATGAGGGTTTCGGCGGCGTTCGGATAAATGGTTAAATAAATGCCGTCGGGACGAAACTCGAACATATAACCCGCCTCGGGTCCGCCGACTGCCGGATATTCCCCCATGTCAATCACTCCTTCACAACATTAATTCCGATCTCATTTTGCCCGGATACCCGCGCATTCGGATGATCGCCTTGGTGTGCAACTGAGAAATGCGCGCCTCCGACAGATGCATTATCAAACTGATTTCTTTCAACGTCAGCTCGTCGTAATAATACAGTGACACCACGAGCCGCTCTTTTTCAGGCAATTTATCTATCGCCTTCGCAAGCGTGTCCTTGAGCTCGAGAAATTCCGTCGTCTCGACAGGATCGGCGTCGATCGCCTCGGGCGAATCCGTCTTCAAATACTCCTCGAGCGGGATTATCGTCGACGAATTGAATTGGCTCACGAGCGTGTTCAGTTCCTTCGTCGTGATAGCGAGCGCCTCTGCAATTTCGGCATCCGTCGCCGTCCGCCCCAACTCACTTTCGAGATCATAGACTTTCTGCTCGTATTTACGGATTTTTTGACGCATCGTTACGGGAATCCAATCTTTGGCGCGGAGGTAATCAATCATCGCGCCGCGAATCCGCACGCCCGCATACGTCTCGAATTTGATGTTCCGATTGATGTCGTAGCGATCGATGGCGTCGAGCAATCCGAAGAAGCCGGTGCTCAAAAGATCATCGCGATCGAGATGCGGCGGCAAGCTCATAGCGAGCCGTCCGGCGACGACTTTGATCAGAGGCAGATAATATTCCGCGATTTTATTGCGCAGCTCGACAGTTTTTTTTCGACGATAGGATTCCCAAAGTCGGCGAATATCATCTTCCATCTCCAATTGACACACCACCTTTCACTCAACGCGTGGGATTTAGGATTGATTGTTTTGTTGTTGAGGCTGTTCGTCGGGCGGCTTGATGTCGCTGTCTTGGATGCCGAAGTATTTTTCTTGGATGGAGAGGATGCCGAGGACGGCGAAAGCGGCGAAGCCCGCGACGAAAAATGCTTTGATGCTGCGCGAGAAGACAGTCATGAATTTGATATCGTTGGAGAAGCCGGCGATGAGCACGATGAAAAAAGACAGCACTGCGAAGCCGAGCACCAGCACTAATTTCTCGAGATTGAATCCGAAGTGGGAGTCGAAGTTGAAATTGAACTTACGCATGATGTTTATATCGTCTTTTCGCCGCGATCGATCGTCTTTACATGATACGCGCCCGTCGCCAGATCGATTTGCACCGTCCGACCGTAGTTGCCGCCCGTGTCCTCCGCGATCACTCGTATCCCCATGCGCTGCAATATTTTTTTGACTGCCTCCGCGTTCCGCGTCCCGACCCTCATTATGTCCGTCGCATTCGAGAACGCAAACATCTGTGCGCCGCCCGCGATCTTCGCCACCAGCCGCGCCTTGTTCGCGCCCAGCGCCAATACATCATTCAACATCAGCGGCAAACCTGTGTCGGCAAATTTCGCCGGATTGTCACTGGCTCTCGCTTGATTGCTGTCGGGCAACATGATGTGGAGGAGCCCTCCCACCTTCGATTGCGGGTCGTACAACGATATCCCGATGCACGAGCCCAAACCATAGCTGATAAGAGACGACGGACTGCGCCCAACCTTGTAATCAGCCATGCCGACTCGGATAAGGCCTGCCATTTTATTCAACTCCTACCGCTTGGATTATCGTAGTCAACGAGCCCGGGTCGGGCACGAGGAAGAAATGACCGTTGATGCCGTCGTCCTCCGCTAAAAATTCTGTTTCGATCACCAATGCCTGATCGCCCATCTGACCGAGCTGGACGAGCACGACATTCAAAATTGCTCCCGCCATATCCATTGCCAACGCGGGGATCGACGGCAGCATTGCTATATGAGTGAAATTGAAAAACGCGTTGAGATATGCGCCCGAAAGGATATTTCCGATCTCTTTGAGCGCCGACTCGTCCATCGGTCCGAGCCGCGTCGTCGTTCCGTGTTCGCGTCCCATCAGCGTATCGACCAGATAGAAGGCGCTGTTTCGCGGCAGCAGGAACAAAATATTGCTCGGCGCCCGACCGTAAACTCTCAAAAACACGCCGACGACGATCGCATCGGGACCGCCGACGAGATCGGGCACGGTCTCGATCGGAACCAGCGCCACCTTCGGAACGTTCATGTCGATCCGCTTATTGATGATCTGCGAGAGCGCGGTTGCGGAATTGCCCGCGCCAATATTGCCGATTTCCCTCAACGCGTCGAGCTGTATCGGAGTCAAACTCAGTTCATCCGTCATATAAAGCCACCCCTTTAAAATGCAATTAGGAATGCGGAATTAGGAATTAGGAATCGGAGAGACGCTTTTAATTCCTCATTCCTAATTTCTAATTCCTAATTAATTATGGCAGTCCGACGATCTCCTCAAGGTTGAGCATGATCACCAGCCGCCCGTCGATGTTGCCGATACCGCTCAAAAATTTACTGATGTCGGTCTTGTCGACCGCTTTTTTCGGATCGACGAGCTTTGTTTTGATCGTCAAAACTTCAGTCACCGCGTCGACGAGCATCCCGACCGGCAATTCGCCGACCATCACCGTTACAATCCGCGTGTCGTCGGTATAAGGCGTCGGCTCGAGCCCGAGTCGTTTTTTGAGATCGATCACCGGCAGCACGCTCCCGCGCAAATTGATCACGCCTTGAATGTAGCTTGCCGAGAACGGGACGCGCGTGATGTCGACCAAATTTCTGATCTCTTGCACTTGAAAAATATTTACGCCGTACTCCTCATCGCGCAGTTTGAATGCAACGACCTGCAGTCCTTCCATCTGCTCGGCGTTATCGCTCGGAGCGCTGTTGCCCGCACTTTCCTTTGCCATATATCAATCACCCCTGTCTGTCAATTCAGCATGGTCGCGACGTCGAGGATCAATGCCACTCTGCCGTCGCCGAGCACCGTCGCGCCCGAGAACATTTTCAAGCCCATAAACAAATTCCCGAGCGTCTTTATAACAATTTCCTGTTGACCGATCAGTTTGTCAACGACGATGCCTGCCTTCGCCTCGCCCGCGTGCACGACTACCACGAAGATCTCTTCAAAGTCTTTGACGTGCGGCACGAACAGCGTTTGCTCCATGCGAATGATCGGAATGATCTCGCCGCGCAGGACGATCACTTCTTTATTCTGAACGGTTTTTATGTCGTCGGGCTTGATGTTGATCGTGCTGTCGATCGAGCCGAGCGGGATTGCATACATTTCCTCCTGCACCTGCACCAGCATTGCCTGAATGATCGCCAACGTCAACGGCAGTTTGATTTTGAAGACGGAGCCCTCGTTGACTTTCGTCTCGACGTCGACGTGACCGCTCAACGATTCGATTTTCGATCTCACGACGTCCATGCCGACGCCGCGCCCGCTTATATCCGAAATTTTTTCCGCCGTCGAAAAGCCCGGCAGGAAGACGATCCGAACCGCGTCCTGATCGTCCATCTTGTTGACTTCCTCTTGAGTGAAGAGCCCCTTCTCGACCGCCTTGCGACGAATGACTTCCGCATCGATGCCCTTGCCGTCGTCGGTGACCATGATCACGACGTTATTGCCTTCGTGCCGCGCGATCAGTCCGACTTCGCCCACGCGCGGTTTACCCTTCTGCTCGCGCACATCGGGCATTTCGATTCCGTGATCGAGCGAATTTCTCAGCAAGTGCATGATCGGGTCGCCGATCTCGTCGATAACCGTGCGGTCGAGCTCGGTCTCTTCGCCTTCGATCGTCAGATTGATTTCCTTGTTGAGTTCCTTCGTCACGTCGCGCACCATGCGCGGGAAGCGGTTAAACACCTGGCTCACGGGAACCATGCGCACCTTCATGACGATATTTTGAAGGTCGGTCGTGACGCGATCCATCTGCTCGAGCGTCTCTGTCAGTTCCGACAGTCGATGTGTTTGACCGATCTGCTCGAGACGCACTTTATTGATGACCAGCTCGCCCATGAGATTCATGAGCGTATCAAGTTTGTCGATGTCGACGCGCACGGATTGACTTGCATGCGCCTTCTTTTGAGCCGCCGCCGATTGCGCGGGCGCCGCAGGTTTTGTTGCCGCCGGTTTCGCCGCCGCAGGCGCTCAGCAGCAGG
>CALGGP010000219.1 GCA_937915885.1 uncultured Selenomonadales bacterium
GTGGGCGGGCGAAAATATTTTTTTTGAGGTTTAAAGTATGATCGTTAATAAGGAGTTTTGGAAGGGCAAAAAAGTTTTCATCACCGGTCACACCGGCTTCAAAGGAGCGTGGTTATCTTTTATTTTGAGTAGCTTCGGCGCGGACGTGACCGGCTACGCGCTCGAGGCGCCGACGACGATCAGCATTTTCAATCTGCTTAAGCTGACGAAGATAATGCACTCGATCCGCGGCGACGTTCGCAATTTCATGGTTCTCCGAAAGATGATTGCTCAATATCAGCCGGAGATCGTGTTTCATCTGGCGGCTCAACCGTTGGTGCTCGAGGGCTATAACAATCCGCCGTTGACGTACGAGACAAACGTGATGGGGACGGTGAATTTGCTCGAGAGTATACGGCGCGTCGACAGCGTGCGCTCGTTCGTCAACGTCACCACCGACAAGGTTTATTACAATCACGAGTGGGAATATGGCTATCGCGAGAGCGATTTGCTCGACGGGATCGATCCGTACTCGAACAGCAAAAGTTGTTCGGAGCTGGTGACGAATTGCTATGTGCGGAGTTTTTTCTACGATCGACAGTTGGCGGTGTCGACGGCGCGGGCGGGCAATGTGATCGGTGGCGGCGATTTTGCCGAGCATCGGATTATTCCGGATTGCGTCCGCGCGGCGCTCAAGCACGCGAAGATCGAAGTGCGCAATCCGAACTCGATTCGACCGTATCAGCATGTATTCGAGCCGCTGTTTGCGTACATGATGATAGCAGAGGCGCAATACAACGATCCGATGTACGCGGGGAATTACAACGTGGGACCGGATCCGGACGATTGCATCACGACTGAAAATCTTGTGAGCATGTTTTGCGGGTTATGGGGCGAGGGACTCGAGTGGGAGGCGCGGTCGATAGAGCAGCCGCACGAGGCGAATTTTTTGCGATTGGATTGCTCGAAATTGAAGGCGACGTTCGGTTGGGAGCCGCGCTGGTCGGTGCGGGAGGCGCTCGAAAAGACAATCGAGTGGACGAAAATTTATCGTGAGAAGGGTCGGCTGGCGGATTGCATGTCGGCGCAGGTCGATGAATATGTAGAAGGGCTGATGTGATGGAGCGGGAGCAATTGCGCGACGAGATTTTGTCGTTGGTTAAAAAATATCACGACGAGTTTCACGGCGCGAAAAAATTTGAGGCGGGCGATCGGATCAACTACGCGGGACGAGTGTACGACGCGGAGGAAATGTGCAATCTGGTCGACAGCGCGCTGGAATTTTGGCTGACGGCGGGACGATACGCGGCGGAGTTCGAGCGCGGGTTGGCAAAATTTTTGGGAGTAAAATATTGTTCGGCGGTCAACTCGGGCTCGTCGGCGAATCTGATCGCGTTCATGACATTGACATCATCGTTGCTCGGCGATCGGCGGCTCAAACGCGGCGACGAAGTGATCACGGTGGCGGCGGGCTTCCCAACGACGGTCGCGCCGATCATACAATTCGGAGCGGTGCCGGTATTCGTCGACGTGACGATCCCGCAGTATAATATCGACGTGACGATGCTCGAGTCGGCGTTGAGCGAACGGACGAAGGCAGTTATGATCGCGCACACGCTCGGCAATCCGTTTGATCTGTCGGCGGTGAAAAATTTTTGCGCGGCTCATAATTTGTGGTTGGTCGAGGACAATTGCGACGCGCTCGGCTCGAAATATTTTATTGACGGCGCAGATCGATTGACGGGGACGGTCGGCGACATCGGGACGTCGAGCTTTTATCCGCCGCATCATATGACGATGGGCGAGGGCGGCGCGGTTTATACGAACAATCCGTTGCTCAATAAAATAATCCGTTCGTTCCGCGATTGGGGACGGGATTGCGCGTGTCCTTCGGGGCGCGACAATTTATGCGGACATCGCTTCGACGGGCAATACGGTGAGCTTCCGCGCGGATATGATCATAAATATGTGTATTCGCACTTCGGATATAATTTGAAGGTGACGGAGATGCAGGCGGCGATCGGGTGTGCGCAGTTGAAAAAGTTGCCGTCGTTCGTCGAGCGTCGTCGAAAGAATTTTGATCGATTGATGGGCGGATTGCGCGATCTCGAGGATAAATTTATTCTGCCGGAGGCATGCGAAAATTCGACGCCGAGTTGGTTCGGATTTTTATTGACGTGTCGAGAAGGCATTGATCGATCGGCGATTGTAAAATATATCGAAGGGCGCAACGTTCAGACACGCATGCTGTTCGCGGGCAATCTGATCAAGCACCCGTGCTTTGACGAGCTCCGCGCGGAGGAAAAAGGATATCGCGTGGTCGGCTCGCTCGAGAACACCGATCGGATTATGCGCGACACTTTTTGGATCGGATTGTACCCCGGCATGACGGACGCGATGATTGATTATATGATCGAAACGATCCGCGCGGCGGTTTAAACTTCGATGAAAGGCGGGCGCCGCCGTCGGTGGGCGGGGGCTGTCGGCTTAGGCGAGCGCCGCCCCGTCGATTGTCGAGCCTGCCCATCAAAGCCACGCCGTTTAAAACGAAGTGAGCCGTCGGCGCAAGGTGGGGGCTGTCGGCTCAGGTGTGCGCTGCCTCGTCGGTTGTCGAGCCCGTTCATCAAAACCACGTTGTTTAAAACGAAGGGCGCCGCCGGCGTGGTTGGGGCTGTCGGTTCAGTCGTGCGACGCCCCGTCGGTTGTTTAGCCCGCCCACTAAAACCACACCTTTTAAAACGAAGGGCGACGACGGCGCGGGTGGGTCTCGCTGTCAAAATCGGAGTGCTGCACTCGGAGTGTTGGAGCGTCGGCGGCGCCCACAAAAAAATCGTCCGCCAAGGTCGAATAGGATATAAATTTGGGAGGTGATAAATTGCGGAGTCAAGAATTGGCTTGGAAAATCCGACGACACGTGGTCGAGATGTCGCACGTCGCGCACGGTTCGCATCTGGGCTCGGCGCTGTCGATTGCGGACATCGTTGCAGTCCTTTACAGCAATTTTGTCGATGTCGATCAGATTGCGCGACACGACGTCGAGCGGACGCGAATTGTTTTGAGCAAAGGACATGCGGGCGCGGCGATCTATGCGGCGTTGGCGGAAGTCGGATTGATGCCGATCGAAGAGTTGAAAACGCATTACGCCGACGGCAGTCGATTGTCGGGGCATGTCTCGCATAAGGGATTGCTCGGCGTCGAGGTATCGACGGGCTCACTCGGACAGGGCGTCGGAATGGCGGCGGGCATGGCACTCGCAGGAGCGAAGGACGGACGCGATTATCGGACGTTTGTGATCGCGGGCGACGGCGAATGTCAAGAGGGCTCGATATGGGAGATGGCGCTGTTCGCTCGACAGCAAAAATTAAATCGATTGACGCTGATCGTCGATCACAACCGATTGCAGGCGATGGGCGCGGTCGTCGACATAATGAATTTGCTCGACCTCGGAAAAAAATTTGAGGCGTTCGGTTGGCGCGCGCTCGACGTCGACGGACATGATCATGAACAATTGCGGGCGGCGCTGTCGACGATCGATGATGAAAAGCCGACGGCGGTGATCGCGCACACAATCAAAGGTAAGGGCGTTTCGTTCATGGAGAATAACAATTTGTGGCATTATCGCGATCCTCAAGGCGCGGATTACGAGACTGCCGTGCGCGAATTGGAGGCGAGCCGCCCGTGAGGAATGCATTCATAAACGAGTTGAGCCGATTGGCGGCGTCGGACGAAAAAATATTTTTATTGACGGGCGATCTTGGCTTCGGAGTGCTCGACGGATTTCAACGGGATTATCCCGAGCGATTCATCAACGCGGGCGTGGCGGAGCAAAATATGACGGCGGTCGCGGCGGGGCTGGCGCTCGAGGGCAAAACGGTTTTTACGTATTCGATCGGAAATTTCTCGACGTTGCGTTGCATCGAACAGATCAGAAATTGCGTAGCGTATCACGGCGCCAACGTCAAAATCATATCGATAGGAGCGGGGCTGGCGTACGGAGCGCTGGGCGTGACGCATCAATCGACGGAAGATTTAGCGATGATGCGGGCGCTGCCGAATATGATCGTGCTGTCGCCGTCGGACGCGCATGAGGCGGTGGCGATCGCGCGCGCCGTCTGCAAAATCAAAGCGCCGTGCTACATTCGATTGGGTAAGGGACGGGAGCCGGCAATTCATTCGGGCGCGCTCGACGAATACGAGATCGGTCGGGCACTGAAAATTTTCGACGGCGACGATGCCGTTATATTTTCGACGGGCGCGATCTCGATAGAAGCGTTCCGCGCGGCGGAGGAATTACGCGCTCGGGGATTGAGTGTCGGTTTATACACCTTCCCGACTGTCAAACCGATCGATCGTGAGGTGATCGAGAGCTGTGCGCGGCGCTGTCGATTGATCGTAACGGTCGAGGAGCATAACATTGTCGGAGGATTCGGCTCGGCGGTGGCGGAAATAATTTCGGAGCTCGACGGGCGGACGGCAACTTTAAAACGGATCGGCTTGCGCGACGAGTTTGCGTCGATCGTTGGCAGTCAAAATTATCTCCGTCAAAAATATCATCTCACGCGCGAAGATATTTTTGCGTTGGTTGCGATCGTCTTCACAGGGGAGACCATCCGAGCGATCAACTTAGTGATCGGCTCATTAAAAATTTTTTTCGGCTTTATATTTTTTTGCGATCTGCTTCGGTTTTGTCGAGGAATATTCTTCGGCGCGAGGCAGATTTTTTATTTTTCAACGGAGGTGATTGAATGAAGACGACGGTGGCGAAGTACATTGCCGATTTTTTTGCTGAGCACGGGATCAAAAATAATTTTACGGTGACGGGCGGGGGTGCGATGTTTTTGAATGACGCGCTCGGACATCATCCCGACATCGTGAGTACGTATCATCATCACGAGCAGGCGGCGGCAATCGCGGCGGAAGGATTTGCGCGCTTGACGAATACTCCGGCAATCGTCTGTGTGACGACGGGTCCCGGCGGGACGAATGCGTTGACGGGAGTGCTCGGCGCGTGGCTCGATTCGATCCCGATGATCGTAATTTCGGGACAAGTAAAATTTTCGACGACGATCGCATCGACCGACGTGCCGCTCCGACAATTGGGCGATCAAGAATTTAACATCGTCGACGCCGCGCGGACGATGACGAAATACGCCGAAATGATCATCGAGCCGACGCGTATAAAATATTGTCTCGAAAAAATGTTGTACCTCGCGACGCACGGTCGCCCCGGACCGGTCTGGCTTGACGTGCCGATCAACATTCAAAGTTCATTCATCGAAACGGATCGATTAGACGGCTATGATCCTTCGGAGTTCGATCGAACATTGCCGCCGCCCGTCGATGATGCGACGATCGAAAAAATTTTAGATCACGTCAAGCGGGCGAAACGTCCTGTGTTTAATGCGGGCAACGGGATCAGAATTGCCGGAGCTCACGATATCTTTTTGCGCGTGATCGATAAGCTCAACATTCCGATTGCAACGGGGTGGGACAGCATCGATTTGATTGACGATGAACATCCGCTCTACGCGGGGCGCGCGGGAATAATGGGCGATCGCGCCGGCAATTTCGCCATTCAGAACTCCGATCTCGTGTTGTCGGTCGGGAGCCGATTGAGTATTCGTCAGGTCGGCTTCAATTATAAGACGTGGGCGCGAGAGGCATTCGTCATCGCCAACGACATTGATCAAGACGAATTGCGCAAGCCGACGTTGCATGTTGAGTTGCCGATTTGGGCTGATGCAAAGGATTTGTTGACGCGCCTAGACGAGGCTTTGTCGGATGGTCGGTTTGCCGACGACGATGATTGGATCGAGCAGTGTCATCGGTGGCGGAAAAAATATCCCGTCGTCCAACAAAAACATTTCGAGCAGAAAGGCGAAGTCAACGTTTACGCGTTCATTCAAACCTTGAGCTCAAAACTCGACGAGGGAAAAATTACGGTCGTCGGCAACGGCTCGGCTTGCGTCGTCGGTTCGCACGCGTATGTGATCAAGCGCGGGCAACGATTTATTATCAACAGCGGCGCGGCGTCGATGGGCTACGATCTTCCGGCGGCGATCGGAGCGTGCATTGCCTTGGGGCGCGAGATCATCAACATCACCGGCGACGGCTCAATCATGATGAATCTGCAGGAGCTCGAGACAATCTCTTTCAAGCGGCTGCCGATCAAGATTTTTTTGATCAACAATCGCGGCTATCATTCCATCCGTCAAACACAATCGAATTATTTTCAACCGCCGCGTGTGGGCGTCGGAGAGGACAGCGGCGATCTCGGCTTCCCGCGCTTTGAAAAAATCGCCGCCGCTTTTGAGTTGCCGTATTATCGGATCGACAACAATCAATCGCTCGGCGCTCGTCTCGACGAGATTTTGTCGAAGGACGCGCCGCTGATTTGTGAGGTGTTCGTCGACACGAAACAAAATTTCGAGCCGAAGGCGGCCGCACAGAAATTGCCCGACGGGTCGATGGTATCAGCCACGCTCGAAAATTTGTCGCCGTTCCTGCCGCGCGAAGAATTATTGTCTAACCTGTTCATTAAACCCGCCGAGGAGTGATCACATGGGAAAAATTCATCTGCTCGATTGCACTCTCCGCGATGGAGGCTACATCAACGATTGGAAATTCGGGGAGCACGCAATCAAAGACATCTGCAAAAAACTCGCGCGCGTCGGCGTTGAGGCGATCGAAGTCGGCTTCATCAAAGGCGACAAATTTTCGCCGGATCGCACGATGTTTCCGAACGTCGAATGCATTTCCGCGCTGATTGAACCGAAAAGCCCTTCCGTCTTTTATGTCGGCATGCTCGACATGAGCGCGCCCGTCCCGATGGAGCGGATTGTTCCTTTCGACGGCAGTTCCGTCGACGCGATCCGAGTCATTTTCAAAAAAAATCGCCTTGACGAGGGCTATGAATGTTGTCGGCAAGTCAAGGCGCTCGGCTATAAACTGTTCGTTCAGTTTGTCGGCACCGATAATTACTCCGACGCAGAGTTCATCGCGGCGCTCGAAAAATTCAATGCGCTTGAGCCGGACGTCGTCTATGTCGTTGACAGTTTCGGGCTGATGCGGAAAAAGCATTTTATGCGGCTGATTCAGTTGGCGGATAACAATTTGATTGAGGGCGCGGCGCTTGGCTACCACTCGCACAACAATCTGCAACAGGCATTGGGGAATGCGCAAGCCTTTGCGGAGTTTCATACGTCTCGCGACAAATACATCGACGCGACGGCTTTTGGAATGGGGCGCGGCGCCGGCAATTTGAATTTGGAGCTGTTTGCCGACTATCTCAATGAAAACTTCGGCACGCGATATGACGTTGAGCCGATCATCGACATCGTCAGCGATCATCTCGACGCGATTTATGAGAAGCACGCGTGGGGATATGCCATGCCGTTGTATTTGTCGGCGGCGCTCGATTGCCACCCGAATTATCCGATTTACTACTCGGCGAATCATCATCTCACGTTGCGCGAACTTGCCGACCTGCTCAAAAATATTGCGCCCGAGGAGAGAAAAAATTATTCCGCGACGAAGGCGGAGCGTTTCTACGAGCAGTTTATGTTAGATGTCCGAAAGACGGGCGGTTGCGACGACTCGCTTGCGCTTGAGAAATTGCGTCGTGCGCTCGCCGATCGGACGGTGCTTTTGATCGGTCCCGGCAGCAGTGTTCATCGTCAGCGGTCGAAAATCCAATCGTCGATAAGCGATACGAATCCGATTGCGATCTCCGTTAATTACGCGCCGTCGGATATTGCCGTCGATTATATTTTTCTGTCGAACGCGAAACGCTACGCTCAACTGCGCTATGATTTGCCGGAGAATATCAACGCGCGCGCGGAGATCATTGCGACCTCCAACGTGACGAAAGTTGAGGGCTCTTTTGATTATGTGCTCGACTATAATTCGTTGATTGATCGCTCGACGGAGATCGTCGACAATTCGTTGGTGATGCTGTTGAAGGCGATGATCAAAATCGGCGTTCGGAAAATCAATCTCGCGGGCTTCGACGGTTATTCCAAACGCGCGGATAATTATTTTGATGTGAGTCGGGCTTACAGTTTCGTCAAGACGAAGGCGGAATATCTCAATCGCTACGTCAAAGAATTTCTCGCGTCGATTGACGACTCGATCGAGATCAAATTCGTCACCGACTCGCGCTATGAATCTGCCGCCCGCTTAAATTAAACTAACCTTTCAATTGCATTAAACTTTGATTAAAAATGCACCCGAGCAGTTGATTACTCGAGTAATTGATGATATGATCCGCACAATTAATTGATTGTGTGTTTTTTTTGGAAGGAGGCTTTACGCATGAAATTTCGATTCGATCTTCAATCGTTCAACGACATCAGCAATTACGACGACAACACCGTTTTTTCCGGCACCGATTACGCGGACTCCATCCGCAATCTCGGCGAAAACACCACCGTCTACGGCGACGACGGCAACGACACCATTTATAACTCCTACATCAGCGATTACTCGCTTGTCTACGGTGGGCGCGGCAACGACTCAATTTTTAACGGCAGCAATTATGTCACCATCAACCCCGGCTTCGACAACGACACCATCACCAACTCAACCGGCGGCGTGATCGGAGTCGTCTATCAGTTCGGCAACGGCTACGGAAATAATCTCGTGCAAAATCTCGGCTCCTCCTCGACCGTCAGCATCATCGACGGTTCATCTTGCTCGAGCATGATTTCCGGCTCCGACATGATTTTGAACATCGGCTCGTCGACCGTCGTCACTCTTCAAAATGCCGTCGACAAAAATATCGTCATCAGCGGAGCGAACGCCTCATCCGACATCATAAATTACAACACTTATTCGGTCGTCGGCGGCACATCCGGCAACGATGCGATTTTGAACCGCGCGGGCGGCGCAACCGTTATGGGCGGCAGCGGAAATGATTCGATCTATAACTCGACGAACTCCGATTACACGATAAATAGCGGCTACGGTTATGTGACGATCGATGGCGGCGCGGGCAATGATACCATCGACAGCAACGATCCGCGCGTGAGCATCAACGGCGGCAGCGGTAACGATTCGATCAATTTCGGAGGTTGGAGCAATGTCACCGTGCGCGGCGGCTCCGGCAACGATACAATTATCGGAAGCGGCTCAAATGCGGTGATCGAGTATGCAAGCGGCGACGGCAATGATGTGCTCGAAAAATTTGATTCGACCTCGACAATCAGGATCACCGACGGGTCGGATTATTCGACGCAAACCTCCGGCTCCGATACGATTGTCAGGATCGGCAACGGGCAGCTCCGTCTCGTCGATTACACCGGCACCGTCAACATCGTCGGCAGCGACACCAATAAAATCATCGACAATTACACGACGAGCATTCTCCTCGACGGCTCGACGAAAGACGACACCATCAGAAATTACGCGGGCGGCGTGACGATTCGCGGCGGCACCGGCGACGATTCCATCTACAGCAGCACCGACTCGTCTCACACCGTCAATAACAGTTACGGCTACGTCACCATTGAAGGCGGCACCGGCGACGACACCATTCACGCTCGGGATCCGCACATTTCGATCAACGGCGGCACCGGTGACGATTCAATTTATGCCACGCACGACTCTTTGACGGTCGACGGCGGCACCGGCGACGACACGATTTATTTCGAGAGCGGTTGGCATTCGAGCGTATTCGGCGGCACGGGCGATGACGTCATCAATTTTGTCGGCGAGTATTCGCCTAAGTATTCGACAATCCGCGGCGGCACCGGCGACGACATAATTTATTTCGGAGCCGAAGGCGCATATAACGTGATCGAGTACAGCGCGGGCGAAGGCGACGATGTGATCTTCGGCTTGAAAACCACCGACACGATCCGAATTACCGACGGCTCGTCCTACTCGACCATCCGAAATGACGAAGATGTGATCGTTTCGATCGGCAACGGGCAAATTTACATCGCCGAGTACGACGGCGACGTCAACATTGTCGGCGGCACTCCCTCAATCGACGGCAGCAACGTCATCGAAAACTACGTGACCAATACCGTCGTCAGCGGGACAAACGGAGCCGACACCATTGAAAATCATGCGGGCGGCGTGACGATTCGCGGCGGCGACGGCGACGATTCAATTTACAACAGCACCTATGCGTCTTACACCGTCAACGGCGCTCACGGTCAGGTGACGATCGACGCGGGCGCGGGCAACGACACCGTTTACGCTTACAACTCTCGCATGTCGATTTACGGCGGCGCGGGTAACGATTCGATCTACTGCTACAACGACACGATCACAGTCGACGGGGGCGCGGGCGACGATACGATCACTTTCGACAGCGCTTGGAATTCGAGCCTCAACGGCGGCTCGGGCAATGATCTCATTCAATCCGAAGGAAATAACTCGCCGAAATACTCAACGCTCACCGGCGGTTCCGGCGACGATACGATCATTTTCGGCAGCAACAGCGGCTATAATTTGATCGCCTTCAACTCCAACGGCGGCTCGGACGTGATCAACGGCTTGAAAACCACCGACACGATCCGAATTACCGATCGATCATCCTACTCGACCGTCCGAAGCGGCAACGATGTGATCCTTTCGATCGGCAACGGGCAAATTCGTATCGCCGACTACAGCGACTCGATCAATATAAGCGGAGGCACTCCCGCCGTTGACGAAGGCATCATCGAAAATTATGCGGCGAATACAATTGTCAGCGGCACCGGCGACGACGACACCATCAGAAATTATGCAAACGGAGTGACGGTCGATCCCGGCGCGGGCAATGACATCGTCAGCTTGAGCGGCAACGGCGGCTCGGTCGTTCGCATCGGCATCGGCTACGGAAATGATACCGTTTTGAATTACAGCGACGGCGACTCACTTCAAACGCCTTATTCGTCATACTATCACACCGTCACGAGCGGCAACGATGTCCTGTTCAGCATTTATAACAGCTCGCTGCTGATCAAGGACGGCGCCGACAAGACGATTCAGTTTGCGGACACGTATCTTATCGGCGGCATCGAAAACAGCACCGCAAACACCGTCGTCAACGGCACCGACGAAGACGATCTCATCAATAATTGGTACGGCGAAGGAACGACGATCGAGGCGCGCGACGGCAACGATACCATTGTCGGCGGCTGGCGCACTTCGTTGTCGGCAATCGACGGCGGCACCGGCAATGATCTCATCTTCATTCAGAGCGGTTATGAAACCGTCGACGGCGGCGCAGGCAACGATACGATTTATGCCAACCGTTCTTGGTCGATGAGCGGACGGGTGTTTGTGCTGAAAACGAGCGGCGGCTCCGATGCGGTGATCGGTTACACCTCCGATGACACAATCCGACTCGTCGGCAGCTCGGATTATTCGACGCAAAGCTCCGGCTCCGATACGATTGTCAGGCTCGGCGACGGCTCGATTCGTCTGGTCGATTACAGCGGCACCGTCAATATTTTCGACAGCGCCGCCGAGGAAACGCTCATATCCAATTCAAACACCAACACTTTGATCACCGGCTCGAATTACGGCGACTCGATCACCAACTCCGGTTCTTACACGACGATCAAGGCGGGCGACGGCGACGATTCCATCAGAAACAATTACGGCTCGTCCTATTCAAACTCCGGCAGTTGCTCCGCCATCGACGGCGAAGCCGGCAACGACTACATTTTCAATAATATTTATTGCGACGACTCGACGCTGATCGGCGGCAGCGGCGCTGATACGATCATAAATTGGGCGTCTCGCACGACGATTTACGGCGGCAGCGGTGCCGATTCGATCTCGAATAATACCTCGAAAGTGCTGATTTACGGCGGCGACGGCGGCGATACCATTTACAATTCGACGTACAACGGGAACGCCGATAATACTCTCGTCGGAGGCGCGGGCAATGACGTTATAAGTCTCAGCGGCGGCGCCAACATCATTCGATATAATTCCGGCGACGGCGTTGATACGATTTACGGCTACAACTCCAATGAAACGATCGAGATCAACGGCGGCTATTACTCGACCATGCCCGGCAACTCGGACGTGATCATCACCGTCGGCAACGGAAGCATGATCGTAAAAAATTACAGCGGCGCGTTGAATATCAAAGGCACTTCCGAGCCGATTGTCGGCGGTCTCGACATCGACAACAGCACCGCCGACACCGTCATTAACGGCACCGATTACGACGACACGCTCCGAAACAGCGCCTCGAACGTCCGCATGTACGGCGGCGACGGCGACGATTATTTTTACAACAACGGCGGCTCCAACATAACCATCAGCGGCGGCAGCGGTCGAAACACCATCGAAAATTCCTACGCGAAATATATTTTGCTCAACGGCGGCAGTGATGTCGATTCCATTTACGGCAACAACGACTATGCGACGGTCCGCGCGGGCGGCGGCAACGATATAATCATCGGCAATCACTGGCGCAGCGTGCTCAACGGCGAAGACGGCAATGATCTGATCAGTCTCACAACTTATTGGTACGATACGATCGCCGGGGGCGCGGGCGACGATACCATCATGGCGGGCGGCTCGGAGCATTCGGTCAACGGCGGCGACGGCAATGATCTGATCTCGCTCGACGGCGGCTCGTTGACTGTACTCGGCGGCGCGGGCAATGATACGATTTACGGCAGCAGCGAAGAAAATCATCTCTACCAATATCGCAGCGGCGACGGCAACGATATAATTTTCGGCGTCAATGCCAACGACACTGTTACAATCACCGGCGCCGATTACACCGCCTCAACCGTCGGATCGAGCGTCGTCCTCAACATTTCCGACGGCACTTCGCTCACTCTCGACGGAGCCGCAGGCAAAAACATCAACGTCAACGGCAATTCGATTATCCCCGAGCCCGAGCCCGAAACCGATACAACGGTCGGCACCGTCACTCAACAGGACGTCATTCGGAAATTCATGGAGTCTCTCGATCGGGCGAATACTTCTTCGGCGGTGACGATGCTCAACGACGCCATTGCTTATGCCTCCGATTATCAGTACACCACCATTCAACAGGTGATCGATGCGATGATCAGCGATTGCCGCTCGTATAACAACTCCGACGGCGACAACGGCTGGCGCTACTTCCTCCGCGACAAGTGCGGGATCGATTTGACCAACGGCGACACCGGAGCGCTCACCGGAGCCGAAACCGGCGGCTCGAGTTATGAAAAGGGCGCCTCGTCGGTCGTGCGCGAAAGCGGCTCTCTCGATACCAACTTCAGCGCCAACTCCTTTACTCTCGACGGTTACGGTCTCACATTCGAGCTCGGCAGATTAAACAATTACAGCCAACCGGTTACGATGGACTTCAGCGATCTTTCGCCCGCTCAAAAATATATTTGGCAGGGACTTCATTCTTGGTGGGCGCAATCGGCGCTCGACCTCATCATCGATTCTTACGGCGAAAATTACGGCTTCGGCTACGGCTCGTCGGCGACCACCAACAAAATTTATTTCGGCTTCACCAACACCAACGACGGCAATCTCGGCACGACGTGGCAGACGTGGTCGGTCGACTACAATCAAAATCCGATCGACGGCACAACAAAAAATCTGTCGATGGCGCTCAACATGAAGGCGTTCGGCAATCTCGTTTACGGCAACGAAGACGGCAAGCGTAACGGCGAAACGAAATATTACACCGACCGCGTTCTCGCCCACGAATTTACTCACGCCGTCATGGACGCCAACATCAGCTATCACTTCAACCTTCCGCAATTCATTCAGGACGGCATGTGCGAGCTCACGCACGGTTGCGACGACGATCGAGACCGGGAAATTGCCGCTCTTGCGCGCGATCCGTCCAGCCTTCAGAGGGCGCTCTCTTATGTCGACTCGTATGATGCCTACGCCGGCGGTTTCATGTTCTTGAGATATTTCGCAAAGCAGGCGTCGACTTCGAGCGCGTCATCGAATAATCTGTCAAGCGTCATGCAATTGAACAGTTACTCCGACGCAAGCTCGATGCCGCGCGGAATTACCGTCAATGGCTCGACGTTGACTGCCGCGACCAGTTTCGAGGACGATCTGATCGATCTGTCGGAGTATACGGCGAAGATCACACGCGTCGACATCACTCGGCTCGAAAAGGGGATCACGGTGTTCGGCGTCTCGACGAACGATTATATTTCGGGCGGCGCCGGCGACGACAATCTCTACGGCTCGGCGGGCAACGATACGCTTTTCGGCGGCGACGGTTATGATACGCTCTTCGGCGGCTCGGGCAATGATGTGCTCTTCGGCGACGACGGCAATGATTCTCTGCTCGGCGGCATCGGCAGCAATACTTTGACGGGCGGCGCGGGCAATGACGTGTTCGTGCACGGCGGCGGCGACGATGTGTTGACGGATTACGAGATCGGCACCGATCGGATCAAGATTGCAAGCGGCTCGATCACCGGCGCGTCGGTCGACGGCGATGATTTGATCTTCTACACAACCGAAGGCTCGATCATCGTCCGCGACGGCGCCGAAAAGAATATCACGGTGATTGACTACGTCGGCAACGAGACGACTCAAGTTTTCGGCGGGGAGGACGTCAACGGCTATAACTGGTCGACGTTTGACGGGCTCGCGCTCAATCGCGGCAAAACCAAGTTGATCGTCGACGAGCCGTTCAGCGGGATGATCGATGCCAATAATATTTCGTCGAAGCTCAAACAGATTGACGCGTCGAGAACCGACGGCGCGGTCGAGCTGATCGGCAATGCCGGTAAAAATGTGCTGAAGGCGGGCACGGGCGGCTCGACACTCAACGGCGGCGGCGGAGCCGATAAACTTTACGGCGGCTCGGGCTCCGATCTGTTCGTGTTCGACGGTTCGGGGAAGGATAAAGTTTATAATTACGGTGAGGGCGATCGGATCATTCTCACGGCTCCGATCGATAAAGTCAAGGTTAGCGGCAAGAAAGTGACGTTGACGGTCGGCAACGGGTCTTTGATGATCGATAAAATTGTCGGCAATGAACTGACGATCACGGATGCGGACGGTCGGACGAACACCTATCGTTTCGACAAGACGCATAAGACGTTGGAGACGGCGTTGCTTGGCGGCAGTGCTCAGTTGGCGTCGACGGACGATTATTGGTTCCTTGATGAATCGGTCGACGAGTTGAGCGAAATCGTTTCGACAAGCGCGGCGCTCGACCTCGATGAAAAATATGATCCGAGTGCATTGATGAGTAACGAATTGTCTGATATAATGTTGTCGACAAAACATTTGAAAGGAGCATCTGTATGTTGCACACTCTCAAGAACGACGTCCTCAAAATAAGCGTCGACGATCACGGCGCCGAGCTCAAATCGATCACCGGCATCTCCGACGGCACCGAGTACCTCTTCAACGCCGATCCCACCTGGTGGAAGTACTCTTCGCCCGTTCTGTTTCCGATCGTCGGCAAGCTCGTCGGCAATAAGTATCGCGTCGATGGCAAGGAATATGAGCTGCCCGGGCACGGCTTCGGGCGCATCTCCGATTACGAGTGCATTCGCGAGACCGAAGACGAAGTCGTTTTCGCCCTCGACTGGTCGGAGAAAACTCTCGCCGTTTACCCGTTCAAGTTCCGCCTCGAGATCGCTTACGTCCTGCTCAAAAATCAAGTCAAAGTCATGTGGACGGTCAAGAATGTCGACGACAAAATCATGTATTTTTCGATCGGCGCGCATCCCGCGATTCGTTGTCCGATCGTCGATGGCGAATCTTTTGATGATTGCTTCCTCGAGTTCAACGTCGCCGAAAATTCCGCGCGGATTCCGCTCGATCCGTCGGGTCCGCTCACTCACGACCGCATCCCGACCATCGACGGCAAGATTTTGAAACTCAACTACGAGCTGTTCAAAGGCGACGCGCTTGTGTTCGACGATCTCAAATCCGACGAAATTTCGATCCGCTCGAGAAAAAGTCCGAAGTCCGTCACGCTCCGCGCCAAGGGCTTCCCCTTCTGGGGCATTTGGACGCCCGATAAAGGCGGCGCTCCGTTCCTTTGCATTGAGCCGTGGCATGGTCACGCCGACTTCATTGACTTCAAAGGCGAGCTCAAGGATAAGGACGGCATTCGTGCGCTCGACCCCGACGAGACTTTCAACGCCGGCTATTCGTTCATCATCAAAGAACATGTCTGAAGCGTCGGTAGGGTGATTAAAAAATTTTTTTGGGAGCATGCCTCGTTCCTCGCGTCGATCGCCGCTGTCGAGTTGGCGCGGGGAATTTTTATTGTCGTCGCCGCGCTCCTGTTCACCGATCTGATTGTCGCCGCCGACCGTTCGATCATAATTTTCTTGTTCGGAGCGCTCCTCATAAAAATTTTCATCGACAATCGACGGGAAAAATTTTTTCAACGGTTGGCGTCGACCGTCCGAACATCGATCCGAAAAAAAATACACGCCGCCGCCTTCGATCACAATCAAAAAAAAATCGCCAACGGCGAATTATTGACGCTGATCTTCGACGTGACGACGAGCATCGATCAATTCATCGTCGGAGTGCTGCCGACAATCTCATCGATAATAATTTTGACGCCGCTGATTTTGATTGTCGCCGCCGCCGTCGATCCGATCTCCGCGCTGATTTTTTTGATCACACTTCCGATTGCGCCCTTCCTCTTATATCTGATCGGACGGGCAATCGGCGATCGAAATTCAAAAGCCCAAGCGCTGTTGATAAAACTCAACGCCGACTTCGACGAATTGATCCGCGCGGTGCCAAAACTGAAAATGTTCCGTCAAACCGCGCCCGCCATCGAACGCCTTCAATCGACATCGGAAAAATCGGCGGCGGCAATCCTCGACGTGTTGAGGCTCGCATTCATCTCCGCCTTCGCGCTCGAATTGATCACCACCCTTGCGATCGCGCTCGTCGCCGTCACGTGCGGGCTTCGCTTGACGGCGGGAGCGATCGAATTTCGAGCCGCATTTTTTATTCTGATGTTGGCGCCCGAATTTTTTGCGCCGATCCGACGATTGGGGGCGGCGTTTCATTCCTTCGTCGACGCCCGTCAATCCTTCGACCGCTTGAAACCTTTCCTCACCGTCGAAAAAATTCCGCGCGGAGCCGTCGAAAAAACGCGCATCCCTCCGTCGCTCACCTTACAAAATATCTCCTTTACATATCCCGATAAGTTGTCGCCGACGCTCGCGGGCATAAATCTTTCGATCGACGCGGGTAAAATCACCGTCATCACCGGCGAAAGCGGCTCGGGTAAATCGACGCTCCTGAAATTGATCGCGGGGCTCAACCGTCCGACCGTCGGCGAAATTTTTATAAATGATCTGCCGATGTCGAAAATCGATCGTCAATCGCTCGTCGAAAAAATTGCCTACGTCCCTCAACAGCCGCATCACTTTCGCACGCCCGTCGACGGCATTCTCAATGGCGAAACTCATAACCTGAGCCGCGGTCAATTACAACGGCTCGGTTTATCGAGAGCACTTTCAAAAATTGAGCGCGGCGCATCGATCATCGTGCTCGACGAGCCGACGGCGGGGCTCGACATCGACACCGAAAAAATTATCATCGCGGAAATAAAAAAAGCCGGTCGCCGACGCACGATTGTGATTGCCGCGCATCGACCGGCTGTCATCGGCATCGCCGACAGAGTTATCGATTTGGATCGCTAGCGCCCGTGCCGCATCGAATTGACCGGAATGTTGGCAATCAGCGCTCGACGAATCGACGGCGGGGCTCGACATCGACACCGAAAAAATTATCATCGACGAAATAAAAAAAGCCGGTCGCCGACGCACGGTTGTCATTGCCGCGCATCGACCGGCTGTCATCGGCATTGCCGACAGTGTTATCGATTTGAATCGTTAGCGCCCGTGCCGCATCGAATTGACCGGAATGTTGGCAATCAGCGCTACCGAATCGGCGTCGTTGGCAAGCGAAATTTCCATTTCCTTTTGATTGACGTCCATGTAATTCGAGATGACCGCAATGATATCGTTTTTGAGCCGCTCCATCACCTCGGGCGAGACGCTTGCGCGGTCGTGAATGAGCACCACGCGGAGCCGTTCCTTCGCGATTTTGCCCGACGGTTTTTCGTTGCGCCCGAAAATTTTCAGCAGGGTATCAATGAGCATGCGTCAACCCTCCCGTCAGATGAGCCCGAGGAATCTTTTCAGCTTTGCGAAGAAACCTTCCTTGGGCGCCTTGAGGAACGGAACGCGCTCGCCGCACAGCCGCGCGACGATATTTTTATACGCCTTGCCCGCCGTCGAATCGGGCATGGTGATCACCGGCTCGCCGCGGTTGGTCGCCATTATTACCATCTCGTCTTCGGGCACCTGACCGATGCACTCGATCGACAGAATTTCGTCGATGTCGCTCATATCGAGCATGTCGCCCTTCTCGACCATCTGATGTCGAATGCAATTGACGACCAGCTTGATATTGCTCTTGTCGGCGCGCCCGAGCTCACCGATGATTTTGTCGGCGTCGCGCACGGCGCTTATCTCCGGCTTCGTCACGACGATCGCGCAATTGGCGGCGGCAATCGCGGTTTTGAATCCGTCTTCGATGCCGGCGGGGCAATCGAGCAGAATGTAATCGAACTCGGCGCTCATTTCCTTACACAGCTTGATCAGCTGGTCGCCGTTGACGGAGGATTTGTCCTTAACTTGCGAAGTCGGAAGCAGGACGAGATTTTTATATTTCTTGTGCTGAACGAGCGCCTTTTTATAGGGTTGGCGCCCGCTCGTAACGTCGATCAGATCGTACATGATGCGGTTCTCGAGTCCGAGGAGGAGATCGAGATTGCGCAGTCCGGTATCGACATCGATCAGCGCGACGCGGAAATTGCGCATCGCCAAGCCGACGCCGATATTGGCAGTGGTGGTGGTCTTGCCGACGCCGCCCTTGCCCGACGTGATTACGATTATTTCACTCATAAATGTTGCTCCTTTTTTTTCCGTCACCTCGAACGGAATTTTAGGGGCGCCGCCGTCGCGCCCACCCACCGGTGACGGCGCCCAACAGGGATCGTGGTTCCCACCCTCGCGCCGGCGGCGCCCGCCCTTTTTTCAGCGCCACGCCCAGATCGGAAGAGCGTCGTGTAGGGGAAGAGGGTAGATCTCGG
>CALGGP010000220.1 GCA_937915885.1 uncultured Selenomonadales bacterium
AAAAAAAGGGGCGCCGCCGACGCGGGTGGGCATGCCTTCCTCGGTTGGGCGCCGGCACCGGTGGGCGGGAGCGTCGACGGCGCCCATATAAAAAAATTTTGGGGAGTGGTCGAATGAATAAATCTGTTACGCCGCTCAACTCTCTGCTCGACGAGATCGGATTTTTATTCTCGGGGCGCGGCATGCCCTATGAAAAGGTCTGCATGACCGTCGCGATGATCATTTCGATATTCTTGTCGGTGCTGATGGGCGGCAACTTCGCAAAGGACGCGCCCGTGGCGATCATCGACCTCGACAATTCGCGCTACAGTCATGAGCTCGCCTCGCGCATCGACGCCTCCGAATACATGCGCGTCACCGACGTGATCAATTCGCCGATGAATGTTGACGAGCTGTTTTATCGTGACAGCGCCGTTGCCGTCGTCTACTTCCCGCGCGATCTCGAAAAAAATCGTTTCAACGGCTCCGACGGCGCGATCGGCATTTTTTACGACAACACGAATACCGCTCAAACCGCCGACGTCAAGGAAGCGATGAACGAGCTGATTGCGATCGACAACGCGATGAACGCGACGGGCTCCGGCGGCGCGATCAGTCTCAACACGCGCAATTTATTCAATCCCGCCGGCTCGACATCGAACGCTCAGACGCAAGGCTTTTTATTTTTCTTCGGCGCAATGTTCTTTGTGTTTGCGACGATCGGAATGGTGCCGCGCCTGCGCATGACGCATCAGCTCGATCGGATATTGATCGAAGGCACGCCGTGGGATTTGATCGTCCGCATCATTCCCTACGCGTTCTGTCTGATCACGTCGTTCTTCGTGGGGCTGGCGATACTCCGCATTTGGGGCGATCTGGTCTTCAGCGGCACGATGATTGAATTTCTGCTCGTGCAAATTTTGTTCGCAATGACGGTCGGAATGTTGAGCCTGTTGTTCGGTTGGACGGCGGCGAACCCGGGCATCGCGTCGAGCCGCATGATTTTATTCATACCCGGCGGATTTATATTGGGCGGCGTGACATCTCCGCTGTCGCATCTTCAACCGTGGGTGGTGGCGTTCTCTCATATATTCCCGTTGACGTGGGAATTTCATTTTACGCGCGACATCATACAACGCGGCGCGCACTTGACGGAGATATCGTCGGAGCTCGGAGCGTTTTTCATCTATATCGCAATCGTGGCAATCCTGTTGAGCGCGCGATTTTATCACGACCGAAAAAAAATCGTCTCGACGGTGAAAGCCGAGGCGATAAAACATTTGGAGACGCCCGTCGAAAAAACTTGGCAGGATATCAACGTCGAAAAAATCTTGGTGCCGACGGACGGCTCGGGGCAAGCGTTCAAAGCAGTCAATCAAGCGATCCACTTTGCGGCGGTGTGCGACGCCAAAATTACGTTGTTGATGTGCGTCGAGATCGATCAAGAGGTGGCGGCGTTCGAGCAGGTGTCGATGGGCGGCTATGTGCCGAATGAATTGAAGGCGGCGGCGCTGCAGTTTTTGACGGAATTGATCCGAGTGATCCCGAAAGAGATCGACGTCGAGATGCGCGTTGAGATCGGAGCGCCGTCGGAAGTGATCTGTCAGATGGCGGCTCAGGAGAATTTTGATATGATCGTGATGAGCAGTCAAGGGTTCGGGAGCGTGGCGACGGAAGAAAAAATCGGGCATGTGTCGAGCCACGTGATGGGCAACGCGCCGTGTCCTGTGATCATCGTCAAGGGCATGCCCGACGATTGGCACGACGAGGAGAATTACATCGATATCGGAGTGCAGACGTGATCCGCGCGGAGCGAAAAAATTTTTTCCGTCGAAAGGCGGATTTTTTTCTACGACAATCATCACAAAGGTTATGATAGCCGCGCATAGGTGACAGTCAAAAAGTTTTTCGGCGTTTTTTCGCGCAAAATCAATCGGAATAAGCCGATCGCCGTTGCCAACCCGCCAAAATTTTTCTATCATCTGCATAACTGCAGGTAGAAGCGAAGGAGGCGAATGAAAATGACACCGACGGAAAAACGCATACTGATTAAAGTTTCCAACATGTATTACATCGAAAACATGAAGCAGAGCGACATCGCAAAACGGCTGGGCGTCAAGCGGACGACGATCAGCAAATATCTCAAGCGCGCGTTTGAGCGCGGCATTGTCAAAATCAACATCGAGAACGAAAACTATGAGGACCTCGAGGCTGCGATGGAAAAACGATTCGGGCTGAAGGAAGCGTTCATCGTCTCGAAGAGCTACGATCTGCAGGCAGTCAAACAGTATATGGCGCGCGCCGGATTGAATCTCCTGCGGCGGATCGTCGCCGACAATCAGGTGATCGGGATCGCTTGGGGCACCAGCGTCCGAGAACTCGTGCGGCTCGCTGAGATCGAAAAAGTTCCCAGGATTTATGCGGATTTCGTTCCTCTCGACGGCGGTCCGGAGAATATCGACAGCGAATTTCACGTCAACACACTCTGCTATCAATTGGCGCGGGCGTTCGAGTCGCGTTGCCATTACATTTACGCTCCCGCGATCACTCGAACGGTCGAAATTCGTCAGGCGATCATTCAGGACGTCAACTACGAAAAAATTTCCGCCTTTTGGGATCGTCTCGATATCGGCATCGTCGGCATCGGCGCGCAAGTCAAGTCGTCGAATCTCGTATGGATGGGCGATTTCGGACGTGAGGCGATCGAAAGTCTGTCGAAAACCGGCGCCGTCGGTGAGATTTGCTCGGTGTTCTTCGACAGCAAGGGGCGCGAAGTTCACACCGATTTTTCCGATCGAATCATCGCCGTCGGACTCGACACGCTCCGCAATTTGAATTATTCGATCGGCATGGCGGCGTCGCGCGAAAAAGTTTCGGCGATCCTCGGCGCGCTTCGCGGGCAGATCATCAACGTGCTCATCACCGACGAGATGACTGCCAAAATTATTCTCAACGAGTAAGGGGGTGAGATGAATGTTGTCGTGGTTTATAGCGTTGGCGGTGTTCGTTTGGATTTTGCAGACGGCGTTCGGCTTTTGGCAATTTAAGAAGTTCAGCAATCATTTAAGGCAGTTGCGCAGCGAAGGTCGAGTGGCGATCGGACGTGCGCGCGGCGGATTTTCAAGCGGCGTGATCGTCCTGCTCGTCATCGACAATTACTGTCGGATCATCAAAGGCGAGATCATGGAGGGACGGACGGTCTTCGCCGGCTTCAAACCGTTTGATCATCTGAATGGACTGACATTGTTTGAGCTGAGTGACGACCTTTGCAAAGGTTTGAAATTCAACTTCCAACAGTCGGTCGCCGTCATCAGCGCCAAAAAAGACTACGACGACTATCAAACCATTCAAACCGGCAAATAACGGAAAGGAGAGAAATTTATGGACACAATGGTGCAGTTCGCTCAAGCCTTCATCGGCATGTTTAACAAGGGCGGCGAAATTCTTGCGGGCTGGGTGTCGGGAATCATTCCTACGCTCGTCGTGTTGCTCGTCGCCATGAATGCGCTCGTCAAAATGGTCGGCAATGAGCGAATCGAGAAATTTGCGGGCGTGTGCGCGGGCAATCCGATCTCGCGTTACATCGTGCTGCCGGTGATCGGAGTATTCTTCTTCTGCAATCCGATGGGGCTCTCGCTCGGAAAATTCCTGCCGGAGTTTTATAAGCCGTCCTACTATGCGGCATCGACCGGCTCCTGTCACACTCTCAACGGATTGTTCCCGCACATCAATCCCGGTGAATTATTCGTTTATCTCGGCATTGCCAACGGCATTTCGACGCTCGGGCTCAACACCACCGATTTGGCATTGAGATATCTGCTGATCGGCATCGTGATCAACTTCCTGCGCGGTTGGGTAACCGACTTCACCACCGCCTACGTTCAGAAACAGCAGGGCATCGAGCTCAGCAAGACACTCAAGACCAATTGAGAGGAGTGAATTTTAATGGCGGATTACAAATCGGTTGTGATCAAGGCGGGCTCGGGCGGCTTCGGCGGTCCTTTGACGATCGTCCCCGACGCTCACAAAAATAAAGTCGTCTGCATCACCGGCGGAGTGATGTCGCCCGTCGCTCAGCGTATCGCCGAAATGACGGGTTGCGAACTCGTTGACGGTTTTAAAACTCGAGTGCCCGATGATGAGATCGCGGTGGTGGTGATCGATTGCGGCGGAACATTGCGTTGCGGCATTTACCCGCAGAAGAGAATTTTTACCGTCAATTTAAATTCTACCGGACCAAGCGGTCCGCTCGCCGACCACATAAAAGCAGATATCTACGTGAGCGGCGTCAAGCCCGATAACGTTTCGTTCGCCGAGGGAGTTGCGACTCCCCCGCCTCAACTTGCAGCGGCGGCTCCCGCTCAATCTGCAGGCGACAGCGGCTCGGCGTTCAAGAAGGGCTACGACACGTCGAAGAAGATCACCGAGCAGTCGTCGGGATCGCTGATGGCGAAAATCGGTCAGTTCATGGGCGGCATTGTCAGCGTCTTCTACCAAGCCGGGCGCGATAGTGTGAACACCGTTATTCGCACCATACTCCCGTTCATGGCGTTCGTGTCGATGTTGATCGGCGTCATTCTCGGCACAGGCATCGGTGATGTCATCGCTGCTATTCTCTCGCCGCTCGCCGGCAACGTCGTCGGATTGGTGATTCTCGCATGCATCTGCTCGTTCCCGTTTCTGTCGCCGTTCCTCGGACCGGGCGCCGTCATCGCTCAGGTTATCGGCACTCTGATCGGCGTGCAGATCGGGCAGGGCAATATTCCGCCGCATCTGGCACTGCCGGCGCTGTTCGCGATCAACGCTCAGTGCGCTTGCGACTTCGTACCTGTCGGGCTCGGTCTGGCGGAAGCTGAAAGTGAGACTGTCGAGGTCGGGGTTCCGAGCGTTTTATACAGTCGATTTTTAACCGGTCCCGTATCGGTAATTCTTGCCTACTTCGCAAGTCTGGGTCTTTACGAATCTTGATGAGTCCGACGCGCGGGACGACTCCCCCAAGCCTCACGCGCGCCGAGCTCAAACATTAACGGACATATTCAAGTTAGGAGGAGTGTTCAATGTCCATCAAGTATTATACCACAAAAATTGCCGAGATCGGCGGGCAAGTCGCAGATTTTATCGCGGCGGCGAAAATGATCGTCCTGTTCGATAACGAAATGTCTCAAACCTTGCCGGAACTGCGCGATGCATGCGTGCTCCACGCCGACGGCAAGCTCACCGACACCGTCAAGCCCGGCGACATTTTCAAGCTCGGCGGCGCCGAGTTCAAAATCCTCAAGGTCGGCTCCGAAGTTCAGAGAAATTTGATGAACCTCGGACATATCAGCATTAAATTTGACGGCGGCGCGGGCGATCTTCTCGAGGGTTCCGTCCACGTCGAAGACAAACCGATCCCCGATGTCAAGGTCGGCGAAGAGATCGCCTTCATCAAAAACGAAGTCGCCAACATCTCCGCCGACGGCACTTGGCTCGGGCTCAAGGGCAAGACCGCCATCGTCACCGGCGCGGCAAGCGGCATCGGCAAGGCGGTCGCTCAAGCCTTCCTCGACAACGGCGCCAACGTCGTCGTCTGCGATGTCAATCCCAATGAGCCGTCCTTCGCGCTCGAAAAAAACAGCGGCAAATTTCTCTACGTCGTCACGGACGTCACCGCTCCCGACTCCGTCAACGCCATGGTCACTGCCGCCAAGAAGAAGTTCGGCAAGCTCGATGTGCTCGTCAACAACGCCGGTATCAATATTCCCTGCCTGCTCGTCGACCCGAAAGAACCGCACGGCAAATATGAGCTCAACGACAAAGTCTACGACAAGGTTACCGGCGTCAACATCAAAGGCGTCTACCTTGTCGCGCAGGCGGTCGGGCATGAGATGATTAAGGACGGCGGCGGCGTCATTATCAATATGAGTTCGGAGTCGGGCTTGGAAGGTTCCGAAGGACAGAGCATTTACGCGGCGACGAAGAACGCCGTCAACTCTTTTACTCGGTCGTGGGCGAAGGAGCTCGGTAAGCACAACATTCGAGTCGTCGGCTTGGCGCCCGGCATCATGGAAGCGACGGGACTTCGCACTCTCGCATACGAAGAAGCGCTCGCCTACACGCGCGGCATCACGATTGATGATCTTCGCAAGGGATATTCTTCGACCAAGACCACACCGCTCGGTCGGAGCGGCAAGCTGAGCGAAGTGGCGGATACGGCGGTCTTCCTTGCAAGCGATCGTGCGTCGTACATTCACGGCGTCACTCTCAACGTGGCGGGCGGCAAGACTCGCGGATAATAAATCGACAATCCTCACCATGAACAAATAAGAGAGCGCGGCGTCGCCCGATTGAGGGCAACGTCGCGTTTTTGATTTTGTCGCGGCTCAACGGAAGTATCGATTGATGATCCGATCGCGCTCGGATTGAAGGGCGCGTTGACGGTCGAGGGCGGCGCTCCGCGCGGAGTCGAGAGAACGAACCAACGCCGCAAACTCACGCTGACGCTCAATCGGCGGCAAAAACAGTTTAGTCTCGCGCAAATATTTATAGTGCCGCTCGTACCGCCCGCGCGGCTTATATTCCCGTTTTAACTGATGAAACATAAAAACAGCGTCGGCTTTGTCGCGATCGGCGGGAATTAAAATTTTGGTGCCGTCGGCGCCGAGATAAAATTTTTCGGTCGCCAATTTAAAAGTCTCCGAGTGGTCGCCGAACACGATGCACGGCAGATTTTTATATGGCGGCTTGCCGATTTCAACATTCCTGTAACCGGCAACGGGCGTCGGACTCTGATCGATGATCGGAACGTCGCCGCCCGCCCGATATTCCGAACGCTCGAATTTAAATCCGTTCCGCGTGTCGTCGACGATGACGGCATCGAACGGAATATTTTTATCGGCGGCGTAAACGGCGAACATCTCATTGAAGGCGGCGTTAATTTTTTTGTCGCAGTCCCGAATGATCCGATCCTCCGCGCGGAACTGCTCATCGATCGCATCGAACTCCGCGACAATCGAGCGCTGCACTTCGATCGACGGCAACAAAATTTTTAAGTCTCTGATGTCCTTCTGACTGAGGCTCGGATACAGGCTCCCGCGCATTGTCGCGCCGTTCTCGTCGGCAAGTCGACGGGCGGAGTCGGATATTTTGTCGCCGCGCGCCGTTTTCGAGTAGTCGATAATATTTTTATTGATCGAGCCGATCTCGACGTAGTGATAAATTTTTTCGGGCGTGGTCGAAGGATCGAGTGTCTTCGGATTGAAATCGATCACGTCCTCGAGACGGACGGTCGGAAATTTCCTTTCGATGTCGGTAATGTCGGGCTCGGGCGTGATACGTCGATTGAAGTCAACGCCCTTGAAATTGAGCATCGCATGCGTCGGCAGGTAGTAGTAATAATCCTTCAGCCCGTCGAGCTCCAACTCCCGCTCCTCGTACGCCGCACGAACCAACGCCGCCAACCGATCCTCCGCCCGCCGATCGCTCGGATCGTAGAGCAAACCGCCCGCTTTGATCGTCTGCATGCCCTCCGCACCCTTGCGATTGCTCCACTTGTAGCCGAGGAAAGTCTCCTGCCCCTTGTTATCGTCCGGCGCCGTGATGATTAACGTCGTCCGATTGTAAGTGCAGCCGAAACACCACAACTTTTCGCGCTCGATCGGATGCGCATACAGATAAAACAGCCGATCAATCTCTTCAATTTGCTCCGCCTCCGACAATTTTTTGAACGACGGCTGAGCGATTTTTTTGGTGTAAGTGTTCGAGGCGACGAATGCATCATAATACGCGCCGAAGTGTTTATGATCCTTCCACCGGTCGAAGTGCTCCGCGCGGAGGACGAAATTTTTATAATCGGGGCGGTCGATATCAATTTTTTCGAGCCAACTGTCGAGAATATTTTTGTCCTCCCACTCGGCAAATTTATCCTCGCGCCAATCGAAGATCGCATCGACGCTGTCCTCGACCGACAGATCGCGACGAAGCGGCTCGTCAAATTTTTGCAGGAAGAATATATTCGTGTTGGTGCTCGTGGCGCTGAACGTTTTACCGCCCAGTCGGACGATCGCGCGGATCATAAACCGTTTGATGAGCAGTTCGCGGGCGGCGATGAATGACGCGTTGTCTTTGTTGAGGATCGAGCTCGGAAGAATGATCGCGGCGAGCCCCAACGGTCGGAGCAATTGAGCGGCGCGCTCGATAAACAACGTTTCGATCTCGGAGCCGTCGTTTGAAATCTTGTCGATGATCGAGAAATTATTTCGAGTTTCTTCTTTGAGGTGGCGTTTGAAGGCGGCGACGGCATAAGGCGGGTTGGCGGTAAGAATATCGAAGCGCCCGGGCACGATTTCTTTGCCGAAGTCGAAGTTGAGATGATCGTCGAGCCCGTCGCCGAAGACGATGTTGCCGAGCCCCGCGCCGTGCATGAACAATGAAATTTTCGAGACGCGCGAGAGTCTGTAATCCTTCTCGATGCCGTAGAGTTTCGTCGAGACCCAATCGGGCGAAGGCTCAACATCGAAGTCCGCGCGGACGCGATCGTTAATAGCCTCGTACCCTTGCGTCAAAAAATGTCCGGCGCCGCAGGCGTAATCGATGATGCGCGGGTAATGAATGATGCCGTCCTCCGCGCGGAGCGTCGACGACAGCGGGAGCGAATCCCAAATGAAGCGGGCGATCGGGATCGGCGTAAAGAATTGCCCTTCGTTTTGTTTGAAGCCCTTATTGAGCAACTGTTCAAAGAGATCGCCGAGGAGCTGTAAATTTTTGGCGCCGATGAGCCGATAGCGCTCGAACAGCTGAACGACTTCGATCAAAATTTTGCCGTTCTGCCGGAACAATTTTTCGTTGTGAATTTCTTTGAAGGCGAACTCGTTGTTGGTGTAGAATTTCAACTGCCGCATCGTCCGATTGAGTTCTTCGATCAAGTTGCCGCGCCGCTGCCCGAAGTAGGTGCTCAAAGCCTTTTCGACGTAATCATTCGGGACGTAAAAAATTTTTTCGCGCATGAAATGTTCCATACCGATTGAATACAGCCGCTGCAATCGATCCTGCAACGATTCAATGTCGTCGGTGCCGATCTTGTATTGAAATTCGACTTCGGCGCCGTCGGCTTTGCCGTTCTCGTCGGCGAGCTTGCTGATGAACAGCGCCGTCAACCGATTGAAGGCATTTTCCTTGTCGGAGACGTTGTTATGTCGGAGAATTTCCTCGAACCGATTGATGATGCGATTGTTGGTCTCGAAATCGACGAGATTTTTTTTGAGCAGCGGCGATTTTTTTATGATACTCATCTCCATTCAAAAACAGAATTGGGAGCAATCGATCGACTCCGCGCGGTGCATGATTTTGCCGTCAACGAAGTCGGACGCGTAGAGCACGAGCCGGTTACATTCGCGCGTCTGCTGCCAATAGCTGAACAGTTGCCCGCCGTCGAGTTTGGTCTGCTCGAGCGCGGCATCGAACTCGACAGAGGTCTTGCACTCGATGATGGCGAGCATCTTGCCGTCGAGTCCGCTGATGCAGATATCGGAGCGTCCGCCCGAGGCGCCGTGCCCGAGCCGCCATTTTTTTTCCAACTCGATATCCGACGGACGCCGGTCCTTGTCGAGCAGGCGCGTCATGCACTCGAGCACAACGAAGTTTTCATTGTGATCGAAGCCGCGCTCAAAGCCGTTGGGATAAAAAATTTTTTTGAGCACGGGATCGACGGTGATTTTGCAATCGACGTCGGGAAAATATTTCTGCCAAGCGCCGTCGCTCATTTCGTAGCCGAGCGCCGTCAACACACCCGTCACATTTTTTCGATCGAGCATCGGATCATCTCCTCAAATTACTTTGTAGCGCGATTGATTATAGCGGCAAAAATTTTCGCGGGCAATCACGAAACTTGCAAAGCGGCGCCAAGCGTGATAAAATCCGTTGAGATTTTTTTGATTGCAGACGATAATCGGAGAGGAGTTTTCAATTTGTTTGGGTCAGCGAGCGTCGGCATAGATTTGGGCACCGCAAACATATTGGTGTACGTCAAAGGCAAGGGGATCGTGTTGCGGGAGCCGTCGGTGGTTGCCGTCGACAAGGACACCGAATCGGTCTTGGCAATCGGCGAGGAGGCGCGCGAGATGATCGGGCGAACGCCGGGAAATATCGTAGCGATCCGCCCGTTGCGCGACGGTGTGATTGCCGATTATGACACAACCGAGTCGATGATCCGATATTTTTTGGAGAAGGTAGTCGGGCGCTCATTTATCTTTCGTCCGCGAGTGATGATTTGCATCCCGACGGGAGTGACGGTGGTCGAAAAACGCGCGGTGCAGGAGGCGGCCGAACAGGCGGGCGCGAAAAAAACGGAGCTGATCGAAGAACCGATCGCGGCGGCATTGGGCGCGGGCATCGACATATCGGAGCCGGTGGGCTCGATGGTGGTCGACATCGGAGGCGGCACGTCGGATATAGCGGTGATCTCGTTGGGCGGGATCGTCGTGAGCGAAAGTTTGAGGATTGCGGGCGACAAATTTGACTCGGACATCGAAGCGTACATCAAAAAGCAATACAATCTGATGATAGGGGAGCGGACGGCGGAGAATATAAAAGTGACGGTGGGCGCGGCATTCGCGGGCTCGCGTGCGGCGACGATGGACGTGCGCGGTCGGGATATATTGTCGGGCTTGCCGAAAAATATCAAAGTAGAGACGGACGAAATTGCGGGTGCGTTGAAAGACAGCGTCGATAATATAGTGGCATGCGTGCGTCGAGTGCTGGAGGATACGCCTCCGGAGTTGGCGGCGGACATCATGGATCATGGGATCGTGTTGACGGGCGGGGGAGCGATGTTACATGGCTTGGCAGAGCTGATTCGACGAGAGACGAACATTCCGACGTCGTTGGCGGACGATCCGTTGTCGTGCGTGGCGCTCGGGACGGGCAAGGCGCTCGAGTTTAACTTTAAATAATTTTTATCGCCCGTCCGACGGACTTCGGAGATCGGAAGAGCGTCGTGTAGGGAAAGAGTGTAGA
>CALGGP010000221.1 GCA_937915885.1 uncultured Selenomonadales bacterium
GATGGCGAATGCAATCACGACGTGCAACGTGCTTGCCGAGGGCAATGATGTTACGCGGTGTGATGTGGTCGGCAAGGAGGACACGCTGTCGCCGGCGTATATCAAGAGGCGGAGCAAAACGTTTCGCATTCATAATTGCAATTACGGTAAGAACTCCGCCGACATGTATTTAACGGTGCTGATAGCGAAGGCGATTTACGAGGAGCGCGAGACGGACATTTTTGCAATCATCTCCAACGATCGCGACTTCGCGCCGGTAATTCAATTGGCGGTCGAAAAGCGCAAACAAGTTTTGTTGTTGGGGCTGGCGGCGCAAGCGAAGGCGCTCGAACAATCGCTCAAGCTGATGAACATCGATATGGAGTTCGTAACGCTCGGAGTGATCGACGGCGAAACGTTGAGCGAATCGATCACGGTCGAAGACCTTCCGAACGGCTTGCGGGAGTATTTTAAGAAGCATCACAAGGGCTCGACGATTTTCGTCAAGCGCGGCGACAAACTGATCGAGTTGCCGTTCGTCGACGGGATGGACAAAAATATGTTCCTCGATCTGATGCGGCGTTGTCACATTTGGACGCGCGCGCAAAAAATTGAAGACGAGATCGGCGCGTTGTATTTGAAGGTCGTCAACGGCAAGGTGCATTTCATGGACAGCGACGACGAGACGCCGACGGGAGTGCCGAAGTCGGATTTGATGCCGGACGATCTGAAAGAATTTTATCGGTCGAAATACAAGGGCGAAAAAATATCCGTCAAGCGCAACAATAAAAAATTGGAGCTGCCGTTCGTGAGCGGGATGCATCTCGGGCGTTTCGTGCAATTGATGCGGACGTTCGGGGTGTGGGATAAAAGCAAGAAAATGAAAGCGATGCTGGAGGATTTGAAGCAGTACGGGTTGAAGTTGCAAAAGGACTGCGTGTTTTATGCGGAGCGGCAGGATTGAGCGCGCGGGCGGCGAATTATTTTCTCACGACGATTGAAAGGGGTTTTATAGATGACGAAAGAACAAGAGTTCGTGCTCGAGCAGGTGAAACAGATGATGGCGGCGCCGTCGTGCTACGCGGGGTTGCGAGCGAAGGCGCAGGCGTGGTTGGACGCGCGCGGGACGGCGACGGAAAAAACGGCGGCGCGCGAATTGTTGTCGGAGATCGAAGCGAGTATCACTCCGATTGACAGTCTTGTGGCGTTCGCGCATTCGGATCACGCGAAAGAAATATTCGGAGCGGAGGGCGTCAAAAAATTTGCGGCGCATGCGGACGAGCTGAAGGCGTCGGGCGCAAAGTATTGCGATTGCGGAGCGTGCGCGCCGGGCTTGGCGATTCTCGATCAGAAGGCGGCGCTTATCGGATGAGTAAAATACTTTTCATTGATGTCGACGGGACGCTGACGAATTACGAAAATAAAATTCCGGCGTCGGCGGTTGAGGCGATCCGCGCGGCGCGGGCGAACGGGCATAAGATTTATCTGTGCACGGGTCGGTCGAAGGCGGAGATATACGACGAGATTTGGGCGATCGGCATCGACGGTCTGATCGGCGGCAACGGCGCGTATGTCGAGGATCATGGCGTCGTCGTCAGTCACAAGCTGATCACGCTCGATCAGTGCCGACGGACGGTCGATTGGCTGCACGATCGGAAGTTGGAGTTTTATCTCGAGAGTAATTCGGGGCTGTATGCGAGTGAGCATTTCGAGGAGCGCGGCGATGCGGTAGTAAAAAAATACGCGGCGTATAAATTGAAGGCGAATGCGGACGAGTTCACGGTGCGGAAATTATTCCCCGAGATGATTTTCGGATTGAGCGGCGCGCAATTGTATCGCGACGACCTGAATAAGATCAGTTTCATACTCGACAGTTACGATGATTATCTCGAGGCGAAGAAAATTTTCGGCGGCGAGTTGAAGGTCGGGACGTGGGGCGGCAAGGGCGATCGTGCGTTGTTCGGCGACTTCGGAGTAAAAGATTTGTCGAAGGCGGCGGGGATTGCGGAGTTGCTTCGGTATTTGAAGGCGGATCGGAGTGAGACGATCGCGTTCGGCGACTCGAAATGGGATTTGACGATGTTCGAGGCGTGCGCGGCGAGCGTGGCGATGGGCGACGGCGAAGAGGCGGCGAAAAAGGCGGCAACGCTGGTGACGGACGCCGTTGACGACGACGGCTTGTATAACGCCTTCAAAAAACTCAACCTCATATAATTTTTTCCCTGCGGGGCTCTGAAAGGGCGATCCCCTTCACCCCCGATTTTTTTCATCCCGCCCATGAAAAACTTTTTTTCAAAAAAGGCGCCGCCGACCGCGAAGCGGGGTGCCTTCGACCGCAAAGTGGGGCGCCGACGACTGCGAAGGGCGGGCGCCGACGACTGCGAAGGGCGGGCG
>CALGGP010000222.1 GCA_937915885.1 uncultured Selenomonadales bacterium
TGGGCGGGAGAATTATTTTTTTTTGAAGGGAGTTTTTTTATGTCTTTAACTCAATTGGCGGAATCCCTCCGTCAAAAATTTATTGCCGATTTCAATCAACACCCCGCTCGACCGTGCCGAATTTTTTTGTCGGCAACCGACATGAAGACGCGCGCGATCACTCGTCACGCCTCCGACATCGATCCCAATGCCGCCTTCGATCGAGCGCTCGAGCTGTTGAGCAGTGCAATCGGATCGATCGAGCCGACGATCTTCCGCGCGGATTGGATCACCGATGCCGAGTCCATAACGTGGGCGAATTTCAATCAAACCGTCGAGAAAACCCGCCGCAATTATTTTCGTCGCGGCGTCGCACTGCCGGATTTCTCGATCGCCTTCACCGAGCAGGAACTTAATTCGCATTTGGCTCTCTTCGACGAGAAAACCGCTAAAGGCACTCTCAACGTCGAAAATCTCAATGCTTATTGCCAAATCCGCTTCAATAAAAATTTTCCGTCCCTCAAGCCCGATGATCCCGTCGTCGTTTTCGACACCGGCGGAGCCTTCATCATCGACGGCGAAGAGCCGCAATCGATCAACGCCTTCGGACATCGCGAAGTCTCCAATCTCGATTCCGATCAGATTCTGTCGATGGCGCGCAACGGCGCTCAACATCTCGCCCGTCAAATTCTCGACAGCGGCAAATTCATCTACGGTCGCCTGCCTTGCACCGATAAACTTGTGCCCTCGTACAATACGTTGCGACATTTCAGCTCAACCTTCGCCATGCTCGACGTGCTTGAAACTTACGACGAGCGCTCCGTGCAATCGGAATTTCTCCGTCGAGCCATTATCCGTTCGATCGATTACGCCGTCAAAAATTTCGTCCGTTGGCGCCAATTGCCCGATGGCAGTCAAGCCGCTTACATCGAAGAGCCCGCGTCGAAAGAATTTAAGCTCGGCGCGCTCGGCGTCCCGATCGTCGCGCTCGCCAAGTTCACCGATCTCATGCGCACTCAAAAATATTTGCCTCTGATGAAGGCGCTCGCCCGCGGCATTTACACGATGCAAAATCCCGACGGCAGTTTCGTTCACGTGCTCAACTCAAACGATTACTCCGTCAAGGAGCCGTTCCGCATCGTCTATTACGACGGTGAAGCGGTCTTCGGTATGATGCGCCTTTACTCGCTCACCCGCGACGAAAAATTGTTGTCGGCGTCGAAGTTGGCGTTCGATCGATTCATCGCCACCAACCATTGGAAGCATCACGACCATTGGCTGTCGTATGCGGTCAACGAGCTGACGAAGTACGAGCCCCGCGCGGAGTATTTCGAGTTCGGGATCAAAAATTTCGTCGGGCATTTGAATTTCGTCCGCAATCGAGATACGCAATTTCCGACGCTGATGGAGCTGATGACGGCGGCTGATACCATGCTCGAGCGCATAAAAAAAATGCCGTCGATGTCGGAGCTGTCGGCGAAGGTGCCGCTCGATAATTTCTATGCGGCGTTGGAGGCGCGGGCGGCGAATATGCTCAACGGCTATTTTTATCCCGAGATCGCCATGTTCTTTGCGCGCCCCGAGTCGATCGTCGGCTCGTTTTTTATGCGGCATCATTCTTTTCGAGTGCGCAACGATGATGTGGAGCATTTTCTGTCGGGCTTCGTAAATTATCGGCGATATCTGGCGCATCGGGATCACGAGCCGATTTTCGATGCAACCGTCCAACTGTCGGCGCCCGCTCAATCGTCGACGCCCGCTCAACCGATCGTCAAAAAACGCGGCACCGCCGATATATTTTTTGCGGGCGATCTGGTCGTCGCGCGGCGCATGCATTGGCGCGTCAACGAATGTCGGCAGTTCGGAAATATCCCCGCAATGTCCAACGCCGACCTTCGCATCGTCAATCTCGAGAGCGTGATCTCAACCGTCGGCGAACAGGGCGTCGAGAAGGGTGAGGGCGGTCCGTTTTATTATCACGCGCGTCCCGAGCAGACGAATATTTTAATCGACGCGCATATCGATGTGGCTTTGACTGCCAACAATCATTGCGGCGATTACGGTCCCGACGCCGTGCTCGAGCAGCTCGGTTATCTCGATCGGGCGGGCATCATTCACGTCGGCAGCGGCAAAAATCTCGACGAGGCATCAAAGCCGATTTACGTCAAAGTCAATGATCTCGTCATTGCAATTTTTTCCGTCGACACCATCACAAAATATTTCGCGACCACCGACAATAGAGCCGGCACTTGGTATTTGCCGATCGATAAGCCCGAACTCTGGCGCGAGGCGTTTGCGGATCGAATTGCCGACGCCCATCGTCACGCCGATTTGGTGTTCGTCGCTCCGCATTGGGGAGTGCTCGGCTCGAAAGTTCCCGTCGAGGCTCAAAAAATTATCGGGCGATTGCTGATCGATCTCGGCGCCGACGCCGTGTTCGGTTGCCACTCGCATAATCTTCAGGGCGTTGAGAAATACAACGAACGCCCGATTATTTATGACGCGGGCAATTTTTTGTTTGAGGCAGCGGGCGGCGAAAGGGACACGGGCTGTTTTTCGTTGATGGTTGATCGCGACGGCGTCAAGCGGATTAATTTTACTCCGCTGCGAAACGGCTACGGCTATGTGGTGCAGGCGACGCGCTCACGCGATCGGCTCAACGAATGGTTTGCGGGCATGTGTCGTGAACTCGGGACGGAAGTTGCGACCGCCGCCGACGGAACCGTTTCAATAAATTTGATCCCGCCCGCGCGCCCGTCGAAAGCCGCGCGCCCGTTGGAAGCCGCACAACCGTCGCCCCCCGAACCCCCAATTCCTAATTCCTCATTCCTAATTCCGAATTATCCTATCATCGATCCGTCGACGTTGGAACATCATCGCATCGAGCCGTTGAGCGAGCCGCGCCCCGAGTGGATCGTCGATCGGGTGCCCGACGATGCGATCATCGGTCCGCGCGCCTTGGGACCGTTGCTGATGGTCGGCTATCGCGTGCCGCCCGAGTGCCGCGCCATGAGCACGCGCCGCATGCTTTACGTCGAAACTTATTGGAAGTTGGCGCGCCCGTTCGAGGGCAATTGCCGATTGCTCATCGTCGCGCGCCCCGTCCGCGAGTGCAGCATGCCGCCCTACGGCGACGGCATGGAACATGATTTTTGTGATTGGGAATTTCCGACGGAGCGTTGGAAGCAGGGCGTCATTTATCGAGAGCGCTTCGGATTGCGCCCGCCCGAGCGTCGACGCATCGCCAACGTCCGATTGCAGATCGAAATTCGGCTCAACGTCGGCGGAAAAATTTTCGGTCCGTTCAAAGACCCGCACCTGATCGAATTGTCGTTGCCGCACGTGCCGCATTACCGTACGTCATTCCCCGACATCATTTATCGATCGAAGCCCGGGCAATGTTGGACGGCGGAGCAAATTCGCCGGGTGACGGGAGGTCGTTGGCTGGTCGTGCCGCCCGATGATTGGTTCGTCAACTCCGTCGCGCGCGGCGTCAAACATCTCGAATCATTACCCGCGCCCGCAATGTATGTCGTCTCGACCGGCGACAAGCTCAACTTCCACGAAGGCTCAAATCGCTCGCGCATGGACACGCACGGGCTGTTGAAAAATCTCGTCGACAAAACCGCCGGCGCGATCGTCGAGCGTCTCGTTGAAGGACTGCCGCCCAAATATCCTCAACTGCTCGTCGACGATCCGATCAAGGCGCTCATCGAGCTCGGGCTTGCCGCGCGTCGACGCTTCCAAGGAAAATTGATCGCGATTACGGGGACGGTCGGCAAGTCGAGCGTGGCGGCGATGCTCGAATGCGCGCTCGGAAATAAAAAATGCGTGGCGACGTTCGAGAATTACAATTCGCGCGTGGGCGTGCCGGTGATGTTGGCGAGCCTGCCGATGGATTACGATTATGCGATCATCGAAATTGCGATGTCGGCGCTGTGGATGTTTCGCGGACCGATCACGCTCGACATCAATCCCGATGTATCGCTCATCACGCGGATCGGAATGTCGCAAACCGCGCACGGCGCCGTCAATTCGCTCGACGACATCATCAAAGTCAAGGCGAAAGTTTTTCAGGGGCTCACCGACGAAGGGATTGCGATCTTCCCCGACGATCTCGAGGGCTTTGAATACGTCGACGAGCAGGCAAAAAAATACGCCGCGCGAGAAATTCTCTGCGGCTCGAGCGAGCGTGCGACCTCAAAAATTCTCGAGATCAAAGATGTCGGCAACGGACATCACGTCCGCGCGGAGATCGAAGGCGAGCGGGTTCAATTCGACGTGACGCCTTACGGAATGGCAGGCGTGATGAATATGATGTTGGTGCTGTCGACAGTCAAAGCCGTCGGCGAAGACCTCAACGGCGCGATCGAGCGGTTGAGTCGATATCAAGCGCCTTACGGTCGATTGGAGTATCACGATGCGGAGTTCGACGGCAAGCGAATTCGTGTGATTGACGACAGTTGGAACGCTGAGGTGCTGTCATTCGAGCGGGCGTTGGACGCGGCGCCACACATGAAAAAATCGGGCGGGCGGCTGATTGGAGTGCTGGGGCGCATCGTCAATCTCGGCGACCTGTCGAAGGAGTTGCACCAAGGCATGCGCGATATGGTCGTCGACACGAATTTTGATTACATCGTGACGCACGGCGACGAGATGTTGTACCTTCGAGAGGTGCTGCCGACGGAAAATCTCGGACCGCATTTCAGCGATGCGCCGTCGTTGATCGAACATCTGAAGACGGTGCTGCGGGACGACGATACGATTTTGATCAAGGGCTCGCGGCGGGATTCGGATTTCGGCTCGATCGGATTGATTTTGATCGGCAAACAGTGACGCGCCTCAACCACGACGGAAGTCGTACAAAATGATCGCTCGATTTTGAGGGCAAGATTGCATTCGATACAAAAAAAATCCGCGCTCCTTCATCGAACGGATCAAAAATTTCTCCGTGAAATCCGTTAAGAACGGATGCTCCCATCTGTAATGCTCATGTATTTCTCTGTCGATCGGACGACACACCATCAAAACCTGATGCCGCGCCGAATTACAAAGCCCGCTGAGAAATTCGGGGAGCAGCTCGACATACTCGGCGGTGTATATCGACAGACAGGTATCGGCGATGAGATTAGGAAAGGTGCCGGCGTTAAAGTCGCACGCGATCGTCTCGTCGTCGTATTTTTTTTGATCGACAGGGTAATACGCGACACCGGCGGGCAAAAATTTTTTAACCGACTTCGTTTTGCGGCAACCGACATCAAGCACACTTTTACAGCCATTGATCAAACAGCCGAGCGCGAATTGTATGCGATTGTCGCGCCGCCGATCGTCGCCGTCGATCATTTCATACGAACGCTCGAAATTGCCGATGTTGTTTACTCGATAGCCCAAGATCTCAAAAAAATTGCGATTGTACGCTTGCTGTTCATCGATGAGAGGTTTGTAGAGAGGAAATCTGCCAACGGAATCCGCCGATTGCTGAATGTCTACGAGCGGGTCGTAGTTGCCTTCAACAAACTCCGGCTCGCCTTGCGAGTTGACCGCGATATCCCACCCAACATGACGGAGCGACGGCACAATTTTTGCCATTTTAATGGCGGTCTCGCGAACCTTCGACCAGCAGGGATATTGAAACCCGCGAAAAATTTTTCCGGTGTCGGGATGACGTTTGAAGCACTCGTGTTTTTTGTCGATGCTGTCCGAAATAATGATGCCGGTCTTCGAATCAATGATGACGGATTGCCCTCCGGCGCTGTAGTTATCCACGACATAGCCCATTCTGCCGAATCTGCCGACCGCCGTCAAAATATGAACGGCGCCGTGCGTGTCCAAGATTGTATTGATGCGGATAGTGTTCAAAGTGTCCGGGCAGAACGCCGCGATATCCGGATGTTGAATAATTATTTCTTCGGCGATCATTTTTTGCCGACGACTGCTCGAGAGAAATGCGTTGATATCGAAATCTTGATCGACCTCGATAATTTTTGCGCCGGTGCCTCCGAATGAGTCCTTGAGCTTGAGGAAAAAGCGCGGGTGTTTTTCGAGGAACGCCTTAAATGCTCCGGTCGAGCATTTAGTCAGATCGATCCAATCGCGGTGGATAAAATTTGCGTAGGTTCGATTTGAAACCGCCTTGTCGCATAAATGCATCAAGCTGTTGAAGTCATTGAACAGGAAATGAAATTTTGCCATGTGAGTATTGCTCAAAAAGGTATTGCGAACCGCGAACGGCTTGTTCCAAAAATCGAAACTAAAGTACTGCATAATCGTAAAGTCTTGCTCCGCGAACAGTATATAATCGACGAAGAAAACGTAGAGGTCGGTGTTGTTGTGCTCAAAATTTTTCTGCGCCATGTAAAAATTTTTGAAGGCGTCGAATTTTTTCCTGATCCAAGCAACCGACCGGTGCCGCTTATCTTTCAGAGCATCGATTGTTTTTTGATCCGGCTCAAGATTTTTTCCAAGGTAATCGGAGGGGACGGGCGCCTTTGTTGAGTCGAGCTCCGCGCGGATGGGGGGGGGGGCCAGCCGAGCCATTTCAATGCGGACAAAATTCCGTCCGACCACAAATAATTTTTTTGTTCCATTGCACGACCTCCAAAAAAATTTTTATTCAATGGATGATCAAACCGAGCGCGAGCCCGAGTACTCCCGACGCCAACAATAATTTAATCGCGCCGACTTTCATTCTTGCCGCCGCCAACGCGAGAATCAAAATGATCAGCCCGCGCACGTCGAGAGCCTCGAGGTTTGCCTTTGAAAAGTTTTCGACGTTCCACACCGCCAACAACACAAAGCTCACGCAAGCCGCCGCGATCAAAGCCATCACCGCCGGACGCAATCCGTTCAAAATTCCGTGGATCGCTCCGAGGTCGCCGTATTTGAACATGATTTTTGCGAGCGCGATGCATAAAAATAACGACGGAGTGACGAAGCCCATCGTCGCACAGATCGCTCCGCCGACGCCCGCGATCTTCATGCCCGCGAATGTCGCCGCGTTGATGCCGATCGGTCCCGGCGTCATCTGTGAGATCGTAAATATGTCGATGAACTCCGACAGGCTCAGCCAATGATACCCGTCAACGACGCTTGCTTGGATCAACGGCATGGAAGCATAGCCGCCGCCCACGCACACCAGACTGATCTTCGCGAACTCGAAAAACAACAACCAATAGATCATCATGTTATTTCGTCTCCAAAAAAATTTTTCCGCGCGGGGGCGACGATGAAAGGGGCGCCGTCGACGCTCCCGCCCCCGAACGACAGCGCCCCGCTCTAAGCGTTTCAGGGCGCCGCCAATTCTTTTTGTGGGCGCCGTCAACACTTCCGCCCCCACCGACGGCGCTCCGCCTTTTTTATGACAGTAAAACTTTCAAAGGCGGTCGGGCGAACCAAAATTTTTCCGTCGACCCGAAGATGTTTCAAGGCGCCGCCTGCGCGGGGTGGGATCGCTGTCCTCAGTTGGGCGCCGTCATCGACGGGTGGGAGCGCAGGCGGCGCCCTTCCTTTCTAAAGTCTCAGCCGTAAATTTTTTCCTTCATCAGGAACAATCCGATCAGCCCGTCGATCGCCACCAAGATCATGATGTTCACATCAAACACCAAATTCGCCACGAACGTCGCCACGATGATCACCAACGGCAGGATCAATTTCTTCTTGCACTGCTTGATCAATAAATCGATTGCCACGTTCACCAACAACGCCGTCGCCCCGCATTGCATTCCCTTCAACACCAACTGCACGTATTCATTCTCCGCGATCAAGTCGTAGAACGTCGCCACCAACATGATTATCAAAAGCGGCGGCAAGATCGTCGCGAACATCCCCGTCACCGCGCCCGCCACGCCCGCCATCCGATATCCCAACATGATCGATGTGTTCACCGCCATGATCCCCGGCGTCGATTGCGCGATCGCTACCATGTCGAGCGTCTCTTTGTCGCTGATCCAATGATACTCGTCGACGAATTTTGCTTTCAACAACGGTATGATCACATAGCCGCCTCCGACGGTAAACGCCGAGATCACGAACGTCGATTTGAACAGCGTCCAATAAAAATTCCCGTCGATCGTCGGACGCCGTACCTCGGGATCGTCGCTCGCCGATAAATTTTCATCAGCCATCAATCGTTCACCTCACACCGTCAGCATTCGATCGACCACCGGTCGCACCACCCGACACGGATTGCCGAACGCGATCATTCCCGACGGAATATTTTTCGTCACCACCGAGCCCGCTCCGATCACCGAGCCCGCTCCGATCGTCACGCCCGGCATTACGATCACTCCGCCGCCGAGCCAAACGTCGTCGCCGATCGTGATCGCCTCCGCGCGCTCCAACCCTTTATTCCTCTCCTCCGCTATCAACGGATGGATCGCCGTGTAAAATTCGCACGACGGTCCCACGAAACAATGACTCCCGAATGTGATCGGCGCGCAATCCATCAGATAGCAGCCGTGATTGAAAAACGAGCCCGCTCCGATCCGAATGTTAAAGCCGTAGTCGACCACGAACGGCGAGAGTATTTCGACCGCCGTCACTTCGACCGACGGCAATATTTTTTTTAACAGCTCCGCGCGGAGGTCGACTTCGCTCGGTCGAGCGTTGTTGAAGTCAAAACAAAAATCTTTGACGCGAATCCGCTCCGCCAACAATCCCTTATCAAAATTGGCGTCGTACCAATCGCCCGCCATCATTTTTTCCTTCTCCGTCACATCGATCACTCCTTAAAAATTTTGAGCAACGCTCCCCGCGCTGCTCATATCCAAAAATTTTCTTCAACCCTCCGTCGGCGCCACGTATTGATCCTGCGTCGGCATCGTGTTATACGCCGCCGGTTGAGATTGCGCATACGCCTGTTGCGCCGCCGCCTGATTCATTTGTATCTTCGCCTGCTGCAATATCTGTCGCGCCTGCTCGAGCCCCTGTTGAGCCTGTTGCACGCCCTGAAATGTGTTCGTCACGTGCGCGATCAACTGGTCGAACACTTGATTGGCATATCGATCCGCATCGTCCTGCAACTGCCGCGCGTTGATCCGCGTCCGCTCGACTATCTCTTGCTCCTGCTGCTTCGCCTGATTGAGCACCGTCTGCGACCGCTCCCGCGCCTTCACTACGATATCGTTCTCGTCGAGTAATTTCTCCGCGAATTGCTTTGCCTGCTTGACGATCGCCGCCGCTTCCTCCTGCGCCGTACGTATGATCGAGTCCTTGTCGCTCATTATTTGGTCGGCGCGCTCGAGCTCGAGCGGCAACTCTTGACGTAATTCTTCGACCAGATGAATTAAATCCTGTTCGCTGATGACGATCTTCTCGGTCAGAGGAAGATGCGAGGCGTCCGCCACAAGCGTTTCAATCTTATCCAGTGTATCTCGTACCGCCATAACCATCCCCACTTGAAATTTTTATTGCCTCTTCAACGCGCGTCGGCACCAGCCCTTTTATGCTTGCGTTGAAGCTCAACAACTCTCTTACTCCCGAGGAATTTATAAATAAAAACTCCGGCGCTGTCAACAGAAATATCGTTTCGATTGTCGGCTCGAGCCGTTTGATCATTTGCGCCTCCCGATATTCGTGATCGAAATCCGCCGTCGTCCTCAGCCCGCGGACGATCACCGTCGCTCCGATCGAGCGCATGTACTCCGTCACGAGCCCTTCAAAGTGATCCGCGCGCACGTTCGATAAATGTTCCGTCGACAGCCGCAAAAATTTCAATCGATCGTCGAGACTGAACCGATAATTTTTTTTCCGATTGACGAAGATGCACACCGTCAACTCGTCGACGAGCGCCGCCGCACGTTCTATGATGTCGACGTGCCCGACCGTCACCGGATCGAAACTGCCGGTGAACACCGCCCTATTCATTTCTCACTCCGCCTTCAATCTCATTATTTCGAGTGCCGTTGTCCTGCCGTAATTTATTTTTCGGATTGTCTCGACGGCGTCGGAGGATAATTTTTCATCGGCGCCGATTTCGACGATCATCAATCCGTCGACGGATAATAAATTTTTTTCGACGATCGTCTCGACCGCCCGTTGAGCCAGTCCGTGATGATACGGCGGATCGACGAAGATCAGATCGAATTTTTGAGCGCTCAATCGATCCAACGCTCGAAACACGTCCGCGCGGAGGATCGTCGCTCCGTCGAGCTTTGATCGTTGTGCGTTGTCGATGATACACTCTGTCGACGAATGATCGATCAAAACCGCCGTCGACGCTCCTCTCGACAATGCCTCGAGTCCGAGCGCGCCCGAGCCTGCAAATAAGTCGAGCACTCGTCGCCCGTCGAACTCGATCATGCACGTCAACACATTGAACAGCGATTCTTTGATTCGATCGGCGGTCGGTCGCGTCGACATTCCGCGCGGCGTTTTGAGTTTCAATCCGCGCGCCTTTCCTGATATAATCCTCATAACCGCGATATTTTATCACAACGACTTGACACATTGCAATCACGAGATTTGGGGGAGTGGTCGGAATGAGCATGCCGCAATTGATGTTCAGCAAATTGATCCGCGCGGTGGTGGAATTCGAGATGATAGCCGATGGCGACAGCATATTGCTCGGGGTGTCGGGCGGCAAGGACAGTTTATTTTTGACGTTGGCGATGGCGGAATTGCGCTCGAGGGTTAAAAAAAAATTTATGCTGACGGCGTTGACGATCGATCCGATGTTCCGCGCGGAGTTTGACGTTGATCGGATCAAAAAATTTTGTGCGGAGTTGGGGATCGAGCATCACGTCCGACGGACGGACATAAACGGCGCGATCGAGTCGTCGAATCGGAGCCCGTGTTTTACGTGCTCGTATTTTCGACGGGCGGCGGTGAATCGCTTTGCGGTTGAGATTGGTTGTAATAAGGTGGCGTATGCCCATCATTTGGACGACGCGGTTGAAACATTTTTTATGAGTTTGCTGTCGAGCGGGCGGCTGACGACGTTTTTGCCGAAAACGTTTTTGGATCGGACGGGCGTGACGGTAATTCGACCGCTGAGTTATATACGGGAGTCGGAGATCGAAAATTTTATGGTCGAGCGCGGGATTGACGCGGTGAAGTCGCCATGTCCGATTGACGGCGCGACGAACAGGCAATCGATCAAAGAATTAATCCGTCGGCTGGAGCCGGAGTATCCTGATTTATTTTCGCATCTGGCGTCGGGCATGAGGACGAGCGCGATCGGGGAATTATGGGCGGTGGCGAAGACTCGAGCGGAGATGAGAGAAGAGTACTTCGCGACGATCGCGCATTGCGCCGAAAAAAAATAGCATGGGGCGCCGCCCGCCTTCGGAGTTGACGGCGAAAAAATTTTTAATGGGGCGCCGTCGACGCTCCCGCCCCCGAACAACGGCGCCCAACAGAGGTTGGCATGCCCACCCGCGTCGACAGCGCCCTTCAATCGTAAAGCGCCGCACACCACTCGGGAGGGCTCGAACGACGACGCAACGCCCGCCCGTCGAGGTCGGCGCCCGCCACTCGCAAAGCGCCGCACACTGCACGGAAGGGCTCGAGCGATGACGCAACGCCCACCCGCGTCGACGGCGCCCTTCACTCGCAAAGCGCCGCTCACCACTCGGGAGGGCTCGAGCGACGACGCAACGCCCGCCCGTCGACGGCTCTGCTGTCGATAAAAAAAATCGGGTTCCGTGCTCAAAGTCGGGGGCGACAGTGGCGCCCATAAATCCGTTCTTGCGTCCTGCGTAAGCCGGTTGCGGATCGACGGGCGCTGCCAACGCGGGGTGGGAACCGCCACCACAATTTGGGCGCCGCCTCGGTGGGTGGGAGCGTTGGCGGCGCCCTTTAATCGTTGCCTCGACGGACGATCGGGCGGGATCAAAAAAACGGTTGAAACGCAATCGATGAAGTGATACAATGCGCCGTGAAATTTTTCGATGGGAGCGTCGGCGATGAAGCATGTGTTATCGGTTTATGTAGAAAATCAGCCCGGGGTGCTGGTGCGGGTGGCGAGCATGTTCAGTCGGCGCGAGTTCAACATCGACAGCCTGTCGGTGGGCGTGACGCAATCGCCCGAGTTTTCGAGGATCACGGTGGTGGTGCACGGCGACGCGGGCTTGATCGAGCAGATGATCAAACAGCTCGAGAAAATGCCGGTGGTGAAAGCGGTTCAACGGTTGGACGCGTCGATAGCGGTGACGCGCGGGATGACGATGATCAAAGTGTCTGCGGACGACACGAATCGGCTCGACGTGTTGAAGATGGCGGAGTTATTCCGCGCGCATGTGATCGACGTGCGACCGACGACGTTGATATTCGAGATCACGGGCGACGACGAAAAGGTGACGGCATTCATGCAATTGCTTGCGCCGTACGGGATAATGGAAGTGATACGGACGGGGCTGATCGCGCTCGAGCGCGGCGAAAATACCATCAATAATTACGAGAAGGCGCGCGCGGGTCGAGACTTCTACGGAAAAAATTTGTTGTGAAGAGATGATATGGATGATTGATGATGATTTGAATGCAGTCGGCTTGCAAAAAAAAGTTGAGACGATTGTTGATCAATATTTATCGGCGCTGAGCTCGGAGAAGGGGAATTTCAAACGTCTTGCGGAACAGGAACTCTCCGAAGAGGATCAACAAAATTTACGCCTCATCAAAGAAAAAATTTATGCGGTGTTCAACGGTAAGACCGTCCCGCAGTCGATATACAACAAAGTCAATGCTATGCTCAGCTCGAAAGTCCTTACGCTCGACATGCTCGGATTCAAACATGGTACGGATAAGGCGTTTATGGATATTACTTCTGGCGCTCCGCGGTTGGCTCACGATTATCTGAGGCATTACGAGGCGTTGCTCGGTTCATATCGATTCGACAAAATGATTTTGATTGAGTTCGGTTGCTTCCGTGGAGCGTCGCTTCGTATGTGGGAGGATTGGTTGCCGAACGCTGAAATTCTAGGCGTTGACATCGACGAAAACGCAAAATCACATGAGCGCGGGCGTGTGCATGTACTCATCGGTGATGCAACGCGTCAAGAGACATGCGATAAGATTCGGGCGCTGCTCGGCAATCAACAACCGTTTGTAATCGTCGACGATGCCTCGCATGCTTGGAGCGATCAACGCAGGAGTCTCGAAATGTTTTGGAGTCTGCTCGCGCCTGGCGGTTTTTATATCGTTGAGGATTTAGAATGTGGCTCCGACGGCACTTGCACGCCACAAAATATGCCGACGGTGCTGGACAGTCAACCGTTTTTGGATTACGTTTTAGAGTTGTGCAGCATTTTGCGTTGGGCGCCTGATCGCCGCTTGGTCGGTAACCCGAGCATGGGCTTCCATGAAATCACGCAAGAAATTCGATTCAGTCAGCTTCCTCAAGTCGTCAAAGACATCGCACTGTCGTTAGATTCGTTTCATCTCATGCCCGGGACTTTGGCACTGAAAAAGAAAATTTAATGCTTTAGATTTATTGATAGGAGTGTGCAGCACTTCGAAGGCGGGAAAAATTTTGGACGGTAAAGATACCTTGCGTCAGGTGAAGGACAAGCTCAACGAGGCGATTTTTAACGGTAAAGTGCCGAAGTACCTCAATCAGCAGTGCAGGGAAATGATGTCGGCGGAGGAGTCAACGCTCGATCTGATCGGATTCAAGCACGGCACCGATAAAGCGTCGCTGATTTACGACGAGGACGGCTTGCAACTTTCTCACGATTACTTGAGGCATTACGATTTTCTGTTCGATCGATTTCGCAACGACGAGATTATTCTTCTGGAGTTCGGCTGTTATCGCGGTGAATCACTTCGGATGTGGAAGGAATATTTTCCGAAGGCGGAGATTTACGGCGTCGATGTGGACGAAACTGCCGCGCAATACGAGGAGGAACGCATACACATCATCATCGGAGATGCAACTTGGGTTGAGACATTCGACGTCCTCAAAAATTTATTTGATGGCAGGCGACCGTTCATAATCATTGACGATGCCTCGCATGCTTGGGGCGATCAACGGATCACGTTCGAGATGTTTTGGTTTATGCTCGAGCCGGGCGGATTTTATGTGATTGAGGATTTAGAGTGCGGCTCGATGGGAGCATATTCCAAAGAACATCCGCCGCGCGTTCAGGATTCGCAGCCGTTTTTCAAATACGTTCAAAGCATGTGTTCATTTCTTCGATGGTCGCCTCGGCGCAGAGATATTATCTCACGTGAGCGCGATTTTCATGATCTGCCATTGCTCGCCAAAAGGATACAGGTCACTCTTGACGCGTGTTATTTCGTGCCGGGCGCGATCGTTATGAAAAAACATCCGCTCAATCCGCCGTGGGAATAAATTCGGCGGCTGATTCGTGAGCGAAAACGGGCGAAGACAATTAGTAATTACAGGGCGGTCAATTGACTGCCGACGGGCGGGCGGGTGGGAAATAAATTCTGAGGAGATGTTTTTGTTTTGGCGAAAACCTATTACGATCAAGATGTGAATTGGGACGTCATCAGCGGCAAAACCGTCGCGATCATCGGCTACGGCTCCCAAGGTCATGCGCACGCGCTCAACCTTAAAGAGTCGGGCGTCAACGTCGTCGTCGGTCTCTACGAGGGCTCCAAGTCGAAAGCCGTCGCCGAGTCGCAGGGCTTGAAAGTCCTCTCCGTTGCCGACGCCGCCAAGGCTGCCGACGTTGTCATGATCCTCATTCCCGACGAGAAGCAGGCGGACGTTTATAAAAACGAGATCGCTCCGAATCTCAAATCGGGCGCGGCGCTGGCGTTCGCTCACGGCTTCAACATTCACTTCAAACAGATCGTTCCGTCGAAAGACGTTGACGTGTTCATGGTCGCGCCGAAGGGACCGGGTCATCTCGTGCGTCGGACGTTCGTCGAGGGCGGCGGCGTTCCCGACGTGTTTGCGGTCGAGCAGGACGCTACCGGCAAATGCTTCGATCTTGCGTTGGCGTATGCGCGCGGCATCGGCGGCACTCGCGCGGGCGTCATTCAAACGACGTTCAAAGAGGAGACCGAAACCGATCTGTTCGGCGAGCAGTGCGTGCTGTGCGGCGGCGTTACTCATCTGATCCAAGAAGGATTCGAGACGCTTGTCAACGCGGGCTATCAGCCGGAGATCGCATACTTTGAGTGCTTCCACGAGATGAAATTGATCGTCGATCTGATGTACGAGGGCGGCATGGCGAAAATGCGCAAGTCGATAAGCGACACGGCGGAGTACGGCGATTATACGACGGGACCGAAGATCATCACGCCGAAGGTTCGCAAGGCGATGGAGCAGGCGTTGAAAGAAATACAGGACGGGACGTTTGCGCGCAACTGGCTGGTTGAGAATCGCGCGGCGGGTCGTGCAAACTTCTTGGCGCAACGTCGTCTGCATGCGGAGCATCAGATTGAACAGGTCGGGTCGAAATTGCGCGGCATGATGAGCTGGCTCAAGGACGGCGCCGATCTCTCTAAAGACTGATCTTCTCACTCGCGCGGGGGCGACGGAGTGACGGATTTATGGGGCGCCGTCGACGCTCCCACCCACCGGTGACAGCGCCCCAATTGTGGAAGAGGTTCCCACCCCGCGTCGTCGGCGCCAGTTATTGAAAAAAGTTTCCCGCCCGCCCGTTATGCGCTCCCTTTAAAGGAGCGGAGCGCTTTCGACGCTTAGTTGGCGATGCAAAAAGGTCAGGCGCCGCCGGCGCAGGGTGGGAACCGCGATCTCGGTTGGGCGCCGCGCTTGGTGGGCGGGAGCGGCGGCGGCGCCCACATAAAAAATCACGGCGCCAATAAATTTTTGTGCTGATTGATGATCTCCGCCATCATCATTTTACCCTTGATATCGGGATGCAGTCCGTCGACCGACAAACGGTCGTCGAGCTGCATTTTCTTTGCGTCATAAAAGTACGGCTCCAGATCGATAAAATACCGCAGCCCGCGTATGTGCCCGTTGATCGTGTCCAACTTTTGGCGCCAATCGGGATCGGTCGGCGTGTGGAACGAATTGTTGATGTTCGTCGGATTGATCGGCATCAGCGTCAAAAAGATCGGTCTGATCCCGTTCGCCTCGCACAGCCGATTCAGCCGATCAATGTCCTCGATCACATCCGACGCCGCGATCTCCTTCGCCCGCAAACTGTTCGTCCCCGTCAAGATGATCAAATTCTTCGGCTTGAAAGGCAACACATCTTGATCGAACCGATCGAGCGACGTGTGCGAAGTGTCGCCGCTCCTCGACAGATTGACCGTCGGGAAATCGAGATAAGTGGAGTAACTGTATTCGAGCGCGCACGGAGGATATGAGACCGCGCCGCCGCCGTGAGAAATGCTGTCGCCGAAAATGGCGGTGTCAATGCCGCCGAAATAATCTCGGACGATGAATTGTTCGGAGTTCGACCACGTGCCGACGGGATTATTATTTTGATCGAGCGCGCGGACGCGCCAATAATAAGGTCCCGCGAAGGGGCGACCGTACTCGTCATAGAGGCTGGCAGTGTCGAGCCCCGATTGACGCCAGAGACTGTCGGGCGAAGGCATCACGTCATTTTCGAGCGTCGGCGGGTGATTGAGCAGCTCGACTTCGTAATGTAACGTCGGCTGATTGAACGGAATCCACGAGTAGACGGGATAAAGCGGCTGCTCGAAATTGGGCATGCGATCGAAATTGTTGACGAGAGGGCACGTCGGCATGGGCCGGCTGAGATCGATCACAAGCGGCTCGGCTTTGCAGAACTCACCGATGGGCTCGTGATGGAATCCCAACGCCCGCGCGCGCCAATAGAGCGACGGCTGATTTTGAAACGGACGGAGATCGGCTTGCCAGCCGTTGGTAAAAATCTGTTGAGTGCTGTAGAGATGAAACAGTTTCGATGGGGAGATGCCGCCTTCGATCTCGGGCGGCGCCGACAAAATTTCGACTTCGTAGCAGACGGCGTCGGGGACGGTGTGCCAGACGAGGAATGGCATCAAACTTGCGGGTTGAGAGGCGTCGTAATGGAAGATGGGGACGGGCGAAGGCGGCGACGGGAAATCGGGGTTGGCAATGATGTCGGACGCCTCGAAAGTTCTGCCGAAAATGCCCCGCGCGGAGATCAAATAGTACATGGGGATAGCGGTCGACGGGACGCGATAAGAATTGTCGGCGACGCGCTCATCGACGAACTGATGATATTCGGGCGCGCCGCTGATCATTCCGGAGGATCGCGCGACGGTCTTTACTTCATACGAGCACGGATAACGCAACGGCGTCCAATCGAGAATGAGATCGTTGCCGTCGGTGCGGAAGGAAGCATTGATGCGTTCGTCGGCAACGTGCAACACGTCGGCGCGCTCGGTGATATAGAGGCAGAGGAAGGTGAACAGCGCGACCAACGGCAGGAATATAAAAAAACTCTTGATAAAGTGTTTCATTTTAAGACCTCGACAGTATAATGATGCGGTATTATAACACAAAAATTTTTATGGAGGCGTTAAAAAATGTCGGAGGAAAAATTATCGGCGGTCGAAGAGCCGGCAACGGAAGTGGAAACGTCGGCGACGGAGAAAAAAGCGACGGTCGAGCACGGATTATTGCTCGTGCACACGGGCGACGGCAAGGGCAAAACGACGGCGGCGCTCGGACTGGCGCTTCGGGCGTTCGGCGGCGGGCTGAGGGTATTGATATTGCAATTCATCAAAGGCGGGCAACGTTACGGGGAATTGGACGCGCTCGAGTGGCTGTCGCGAGTATCGAACGGGCGGATATCGATCAAACAGTGCGGATTGGGATTTACGAGCGAAGGGCAGAAAGAAGAGCACGAGCGCGCGGCGAAGGCGGCGTTGAAGTCGGCGACGGAGGCGTTGACGGGCGGCGAATGGGACATGGTGATCCTCGACGAGATCAATTACGCGGTGACGATGAAGTTGATCGACGAGAAGGACATGATGAAACTGGTCGATGCGCGCCCCGAAAAAGTACATTTGGTGCTGACGGGTCGGAACGCGACGCAGGAGCTGATCGACCGCGCGGATTTGGTGACGGAAATGAAATTGATCAAGCACCCGTTCTTGAGCGGCATCCACGCGCAGCTCGGTATCGAGTTTTGAGCCGCCATGAATTTGGAAGGATTTTCGATGCGCCCGTTGACAAGCGAATTGTCCGAGGCACTCGTCGGAGGACGCGTCGACAAAATTTCTCAACAATCGCGTGCGTCGCTCACCGTCGCCGTCCGACAGCCCGGGCGCTCACTCACTCTTCAACTCTCCGTCAATCCGCAAAACCCGTCGATGTACATCACATCAAACACCGCCGAAAATTTACCCGAGCCGCCGACATTTTGTATGGTGCTGAGGAAAAATCTCGAGGGCGGACGAATTTCGGCGATCCGACAACGCAATCTCGACCGCATCATCGACATCGACATTGATACGTTGTCAAGCGGCAGGCTCGAAACGTTGAGGTTGACAGTCGAGCTGATCGGTAAGTACTCGAATATAATTCTGATTCGCGACGGGTTGATCGTCGATGCGCTGAAAAAAATCGGCACCAATAACAGTCGAGTGCGGACGGTGCTGCCGAATCAGCCGTATGCACCACCGCCCGCGCAGGACAAACTCAATCTTTATGAGGCGACGGTCGACGAAATATCCGCGCGGATCGATCCGACAGTGCGTCTCGACAAGGCGCTGATGAATGTTTTACAAGGCTTCGGACCGTTGACGGCGCGGGAGATTGCCTTCCGCTCTTCGACGGTCGACGAGGCGATCAAAAAACTGCTCGAACTGCGGACGACGGAGCCGACGCCGACAATGATCGTCGACGGCAATCAAAAAGTACTGGCGCTGTCGTCAATCGACATCAATCACATCGAAGGCAACAAAATAAAATTCGAGACGATGTCGGCGCTGCTCGAGGCGGCGGATCGAATGATCGGGAGTTACGTGCCGCCCGATAAGGACGTATTCAATCGATTGATCCGAAATGAATTGCGACGTGCGACGAATAAGATTGAAGTGCTTCGACGTGAGTTGGACGAATCGGAGAAGGCGGAGGATTGGAAAATTCTCGCCGATAATCTGTCGACGTATCGATATCAGTACAAAGATCATGCCGACGATGAGATTGAAGTCGAGAACATTTACAGCGATCGGTCGGAGCGAATCAAAATTCCGTTGGATCGAAAATTGACGGTCGCCGCCAACGTCCAACAGTTATATCGGAAGTACGACAAGCTCAAGCGCGGGGCGAAATTTATTAATGAGCAGATTGAAAAATGCGCGGAGGAGATCAAATATTTATCGACGATCGAGCATTCGTTGACGACGGCGACGACTTTAGCCGACATTGACGAGATCCGCGCGGAGCTGATCACGGGCGGCTATTTGAAGGCGACGGCGAAAAGAGCGGCATCGTCGAAGAAGGCGGCGCCGATCGTGATGCGCGCGCCGGACGGGACGGAGATATTGATCGGGAAAAACAATGTGCAGAACGATCGGTTGAGGCAATCGGCGTCGCCGAACGATATCTGGCTGCACACGAAGGATATCCCGGGCTCGCATGTAATATTGAAATGCGGCGACGTTGAGCCGAGCGACGAGACATTGATCTTTGCGGCGAAGGTGGCGGCGCGATATTCTCAAGCGTCGGGCTCGTCGAAGGTGCCGGTGGACTATGTAAAATGTCGGGCGCTGAAAAAACCGTCGGGCTCGCGACCGGGCTTTGTGGTCTTCGTCGGGCAAAAAACTCTCTACGTCACGCCTTAAAATAATTCTCCCGCCCACC
>CALGGP010000223.1 GCA_937915885.1 uncultured Selenomonadales bacterium
GGGGGGGGGGGGGGGGATTAATATTTTTGGAGGGGAAATTTTGAAGGAGATCACAATCGCCCTGCCCAAGGGCAAATTATTTAAGCCGTCGGCGGAACTTTTATCGAAAATCGGTTGGACTGCCGACGGACTCAGCGAAAAATCTCGTAAGCTCGTCATTGCCAACGATGAGCTCAAATTAAAATTCATCATCACCAAGACCGCCGACGTGCCGACTTATGTCGAGTACGGCGCGGCGGATATCGGCATAATCGGCAAGGATGTGATTGTCGAGAGCGGCAAGGACGTTTACGAGCTGCTCGACCTCGGCTTCGGGCGCTGTCATTTGATGATGGCGGTTCCGAAGGATCGGCGCCGTCCGACGCTCGACGATTACGCCAATACGCGCGTCGTAACCAAATTTCCGCGCATCGCCGAAGAATTTTTCGCTCGACGCGGCATGCAGATGGAGTATATAAAATTGCACGGTTCGATCGAGTTGGGACCGTTGATCGGCTTGTCGGAGTCGATCGTTGATATCGTCGAGACCGGCACCACGCTCCGCGAGAATAATCTCGAAGAAATTGTGTCGATAATGGATTCGACGGCGCGGCTCATCGTCAATCGCGTCTCATTTAAATTGAAATTCGATCGGATCAGCCCGATGGTCGAGCGATTGAAGGAGGTGCTGTCGAATGAGGCTGATTGATTCCTCCGAAGTTCCGCGCGGAGATATCCTCCGATTGCTGACGAAAAAGCCGTTCGATGAGATCGAATTGTCGGAGCGGATTCGTGAGGCGAATAAAAAAATCTTCGGCGCGGATTTATCCGCCGTTGAGATCGTCCGATTGATCGTCAACGCGGTGCGCGAACGCGGCGATGATGCCGTCGTCGAATACACTCAAAAAATCGACGGAGTGACGCTCGAGCCCGATAAATTTTTGGTGACGGACGAAGAAATATTATCGGCGGAAGCAAACATCGATGCGGAAATAAAAAAATCGTTGACGAAAGCCGCCGCCAACATCAAAAAATTTCATGAAGAACAGATGCCGCGCTCGTGGATCACTTACAGAGATCACGGCTCGATCCTCGGACAAACGGTCGTGCCGATCGAACGCGCGGGGATTTACGTGCCGGGAGGGACAGCGGCTTATCCGTCGAGCGTGCTGATGAATGCAATCCCCGCTCGAGTGGCAGGCGTCGGCGAAATAATTATGTGCGTGCCATCGAAGGGCGGCGCCGTCAATCCGAATGTGTTGTACGCGGCGAAAATCGCGGGCGTCGATCGGATTTACAAAATCGGAGGCGCGCAGGCGATCGCGGCAATGGCGTTCGGCACGGCGACGATCCCGCGCGTCGACAAAATTACGGGACCCGGCAATATTTTCGTGACGCTGGCAAAGAAGGAAGTGTACGGGCATTGCGATATCGACATGCTTGCCGGACCGAGTGAGATTTTGATAATCGCCGACGAGACCGCCGATCCGATTTACGCCGCCGCCGACATGCTCAGTCAAGCCGAACACGATCCGTTGAGCTGCTCGATCGTGATCGCGACCGATAAAATCATTGCCGAAAAAATTGCCGTCGAGGTTCGGCGTCAATTGAAGGAACTGCCGCGACGTGAGATCGCTCAGGCGGCGATTGATCGCAACGGGCTGATAATTTCCGCGCGGAGCATCGATGAGGCGGTCGATTTCGCAAACACTTCGGCGCCCGAGCATTTAGAGTTGCTCGTCAAAGAACCGTTCACCGTCCTGCCGAAAATAAAAAATGCCGGCGCGATATTTTTGGGAGCGCACTCGCCCGAGCCGCTGGGAGATTATTTCGCGGGACCGAATCACGTGTTGCCGACGGGCGGGACGGCAAGATATTTTTCCGTGCTCAACGTTGAGACTTTCCTCCGACGCATGAGTTTGATCTCGTACTCGAAAGCCGCACTGCTCGACGTGTCAAACGACATCGAACGGTTAGCGCGCGCCGAAGGTTTAGAGGCGCACGCTCGAGCGATCGAACTCCGCGCGGAGCGCTCATGATTTTTCGTCGGCGAGACGCAACAATTTCAATTCCTTCGGATCATTCGGCGACAGCGGAGCGTGATGCTTCGCCACTATTTTTGCCTCGCGATACAGCCCGATCCCCTGCAATTTTTTCCCGCTCATCTCCGCGTGATGCTTGTAAACGTAAATCAATTGACTGCCGCGCCGCTCCATCCACGCTCCGATCGTCGGAAAAAATTCCGTCGCCAGCACCGCGATCACTTTGCCCGCGATCCCCATGTCGCCCTTTACGCGCCCAACGTCATGCAACAGCGCGCATCGAATCAAAAATTCCCGATCGATGCCCGCTTTGTCGTCGATCGCAAATCGCTCGATCGTATACGCCGTCCTCAACGAGTGGCTCTGATCGATTACGTCCATTGCAAAAAATAATTTCTGTTCCGCCGCCGTCAAATGTTTCGAGATGTATTGAGCGTCATCGACCGTCACTCGCGATCCCAACGCTCGAAAAAACTGCCGTGCTCGTTTCAACATCTCCGCCAACCAATTTTCTTCCTCTCTGAATGTTGCTCGCAAAAGTTAATTCGATGCTTGCAAGATTTTCCCTTTTTTTGTCGAATACGCCCTCAGTAACCAAATCGAAGGGAAGGTTGGCTTATGCAATGTCGAAGATGCGGCAAGGAACTCGGCGGCTCGTCGCGCTGCAGTTTCTGCGGCTATCATAACTCCGAAGACGGCAAAGTTCGTGAGATGTCGGCGGTCGAGCGAAACAATTACGACGGGATCACCATCGACGCTCAGTCTCACGAACACTTTGATCAATCATTCGGCTTCCAATCGAATTTCCGCGCGGCTCGTCACGGCGACGGCTTTTGGACTCGACTGTTCGGCAATCACATCGTCACGAGAATTTTGGTCGCGCTCGTGCTCGTGCTGCTGCTCGCCTTTACGATCTTCGTCGCGCTCCCGCTCGTGATGACCGTCGTCGGCTGCATCGTCGTTTACTATTTCGTCCGACGCGTCCTCCGTCGTTAGCGTCCGCGATTGACAGAACCATAATTTATTTTTATAATTCGATCGGGTTTTTTATTATCGATCACCGTTGGGAGGGTTTTTTCGATGGCAAAACACAAAGTCAAAATCATGGAGACGGTCTTGCGCGACGGGCATCAATCGCTGTGCGCGACGCGCATGCGTTTCCGTCAGATGGAGCCGATGCTCGCTCAGCTCGACGCGGTCGGCTACAAGGCGCTCGAGGCGTGGGGCGGCGCGACGTTCGATACGTGTCTGCGTTTCCTCGACGAGGACCCGTGGGAGCGGCTCGACAAATTGAAGGCGGCGCTCAAAAATACTCCGATCCAAATGCTGTTGCGCGGTCAGAATTTGCTCGGCTACAATCATTATTCCAATGACGTGGTCGAGAAATTTGTGCAGAAGGCGTCGCAACATGGCGTCGGCGTGTTCCGCATTTTCGACGCGTTGAATGATGTGCGCAATCTCCGCGTCGCGATCAAAGCCGCGCTCGAGTGCCCCGAGAAGCCCGAAGTTCAGGGCTGCCTGGTCTACACGATCAGCCCCGTCCACACCAACGAGACTTTTGTCGAGCTCGCCAAGGAATTGAAGGGCATGGGCTGCCACTCGATTTGCATTAAGGATATGTCGGGGCTGTTGGCGCCGTATGTCGCCTTCGATCTCGTGACGAAGTTGAAGGCGGCGCTCGGTGATACTCCCGTCGAATTGCACACTCACTGCACCTCGGGCTTCGGACATGCGACGTATATCAAGGCGATCGAGGCGGGCGTTGACATCATCGATTGCGCGTTGAGCCCGTTCTCGAGCGACACGAGCCAACCGTGCACAGAGACGATCATAGCGATGTTTGAAGATCAGGCGCATCAGACGATCGACAAGCCGGCGTTCATTGCCAACGCGCGCGACGAAGAGAAGGCGCTCGATCGTCAAGCATTGACGCCGATCGCAAAACACTTCCTCGGGGTGAAGGCGGAGCTGATCAAAGAGTTCGGGCTGAAGGGATATTTCGATGTGAATCCGAATGTGCTCGACTTCCAAATCCCGGGCGGGATGCTGTCGAATTTGGCGAATCAGCTGAAGGAAGCGGGCATGGAGGATAAATATCAGGATTTGCTTGACGAGATGCCGAAGGTCCGCGCGGATGCGGGATATCCGCCGCTGGTGACGCCGTCGAGTCAGATCGTCGGGACGATGGCGACGTTCAACGTGATGACGGGCGAGCGCTATAAGATGGTGCCGAATGAATTTAAGGATTTGGCGCGCGGGAAATTTGGTCGGACGCCGGTGGCGATCGATCGTCAATTCATCATCGACACGCTGAAGGTGCCGGAGGATCAGATCATTGACGACTGCTCGATCGAAGACGCGAAGGCGGAGACGTTTGCGCAGTTTAAGGAGGAGCTCAACAATAAGGGCTTCCTGAATCCGACGGACGAGGACGTTTTGAGTTATGCGTTGTTCCCGCAGGTGGCGGAGGAATTTTTCAAGAAACACTATACGCAGGTGACGGCGTACCGTAGATAATTTTTTGGGGCGCCGCCGTCGCCCCCACCCACCGAGCGCGGCGCCCAACCGAGAATAGCAATTCCCACCCGCGCCGGCGGCGCCCGACTGATCAGTGATCTCCATCCGTCGAGCACGGCGACCAATCTGTGGCGGCGACACCCGATCGCACGGCGCCGCACACCGCGCGGGCGGGCGGACTTGTAAAGCAGCACTGCTGCCGGTGGGCGGCGCAAAAAAACCGCAGGGATCCGATCAAGGGCGGCAGCCGCTTGCGCTGGCGGCGCCCCATCATTCGTTGCCCCGTCGTTGACAGTGGCACTGTTGAGGACGGGCGGGAAAATTATTTTTGCAGGAGAAATTTATGATGAAACGACTCGGACAGGGCGGCTTCGCCACGCTCGAAGTGATTTTGATGGTGACTGTGATCGGAATTTTGGCGTCGATTGCCGTCCCGCGCTTCACCGACATCACCGCTCGAGCCAACACCGCAAAAGTTCAATCCGATCTCACGACCATCGACACCGCGATCTCCGTCTACAACATGCGCACCGGTAATTATCCAAGCCAAGTAAGTGATCTCGTCACGTCGAAGGATCTCGCCGATCTGCCCACTCCTCCGCGCGGAAAAGTTTATATGACTGAAGGTACCTCGGCGACCATCAAAACCATCGGAAACAGCGACAACTACTCGCTTAACAGTGACAAGGACAAAGCCGTATTAGACAATAAGACTGCCGGCGTTTACTACTACGATTCGTCCAAAACTTATTCGGAAACTTCTGGTGGCGGCTCGTGATGAAAATTTTTCGATGTGAACGCGGGCTGGCGATGATTGAAACCGTGATCGCAACGTCGGTGATCGCAATCCTGTGTTCGATCGCCGTCCCGAGGCTCAGCCGCATGCTCGACGAAGTTTGCGTCGATTACGAGATCAGATGCCTGCACTCCGCCCTACACTACACTCAGTCCGTCAGTCGAATCAGTCAGTATCAAACTTTTCGCTTTGGTGTGCCGACGGGCTACAGCATGAGCTACATCGAATGTTACATGCCCTCGTCCGGCGACGCCCGATATGTCGTGAGACGCCCTCAAGTCGGCTCTTCGTCGGTCTTTCGTATCAAGGAATATCATTATTTGGAGCGCGGCGCGACGCTCAACAATCCTATCACCGACCAATTTCGATTCAGAGCGAACGGCGAGTTCTATACGACCGGCGGCACGTTGACGCTGTCGAAAGGAAAGAGCAAACGCTACATAGCATTGACGAACTACGGGCGCATTCGGATCACCGACAAAAAACCGTAATGAGGTCGCGCTCGAGCGAAGGCGGCTTCATATATCTCGAGGCGCTGCTGTTGGTGATGGTGCTGTCGACGGCGGCAATGTTGGTGATGGGAGGCTTGCACGAGGCTCAACGCTTGAATCGGACGGCGGCAATCCGATCGGCGGCGGTGGAGTTGGCGAACGGAAAAATCGCGGAGGCGCAATACGATCTCAACGGTTTTGATCGCTCGAGCGTTGAGACGTTTGAAAACTTCATGGGCGGCATGACGATCGTTTTCGAGATCGAGGCGACGGTGAGCGGCTCAAAAGTTACAGTGACGGTGACGCCGACAATTGACGATGAAGAGCTCGAAGACTGCATCGTGACGGTCGAGCGCGTTGTCTTCAATCGACCGTGAGGACGCCATACTTGATCGGACTGTAGCGCCCGCCGACAAAATTTTTGAACCTCAACCGCCCAAATCTTAACGCTTGTGCTCGCTCGAGTATGGGGACGTTTGAAAACTTCATGGGCGGCATGACGATCGTTTTTGCGATCGAGGCGACGGTGAGCGGCTCCAAAGTGAGTGTGACGGTGACGCCGACGATTGACGATGAAGAGATCGAAGATTGCATCGTGACGATCGAGCGCGTTGTCTTCAATCGACCGTGAGGACACCGTATTTGATCGGACTGTAGCGCCCGCCGACAAAATTTTTAAAGCCCAACCGATCAAACTCGAGGCTCCGCGCGTTTTCTTTCAACACCACCCGATGACGCGCAACCCGACAAGCCTCCGCGATCGCCTCAGTCGTCACGCGTCGATGATCCGCCGCCAGACGGATCACATTCACCGCGCAACTTCGCTCGAGCGCGTGTCGAAACATCGGATCGAAATACACCACATCAAACGCATTGTCCGACTCCGCGCGGAGCACGTCAATATAATCAGCCGCGATCACTTTCACCCGACGCATCGCCTCGAGCACGCGTTGATTGTCGCCGTCGAACGTCCGCAGCCCGCGCTCGATCACATACGCCAACAACGGATTGATCTCGACCGCCGTCACTTCGCACCGACTGACATAACTCGAAACGATCGCGTCCGAGCCCAGCCCCAATGTGCAATCCAATATGCGCATTCCCGCAGTCAAATTCATCGCTTCAATCATTCGATCCGTCGCGCCCGCGCGCATCATCTTGATCCTCAAATGCGCCGTCGACGGGTGAAAAAATATTTCCCGCTCCGAATTATTTTCGTCGATCGTCACCAATCGGAGCGAATTTTTTTTTGCCACGATGATCTCATCGGCGCCGAACTCTCGCGCCAACTCCTCAATCGATCGCCGTCGCCGCTCGACATATTCAATCCCCAAATCCCGCGCCGCTTCAATCGCCAACTTGATCGCCGCGCCCTGTTCTCGTCGCCCCGTCGTCGCTATCGCTCGCATCACTCATCACTCCCCGTTGACTTTGATCCAATAATAAATCATAATGTCAACAGTCGAAAGGGGCGATCGAAATGTGGAAGGCGTTCGCAATTCTCTCGGGCGTCGGAATTTATCTCGCCGTGTTCATGCTGATCTGCATTTACCTCGGCGGGCTCGTCGACGATTTTTTTTCGCTCGACGGCAAGGGACGGCTCGTCGGCATCGTGATCGGATTGCCGCTCGCCTTTTATTCGATTTACCGTCAATTGAAACACAACGGCTTTATTTAAGTTTGACGCATATGATATAATTTGAAAAAAATCCGAAGGGAGGCAGTGTCATTGGGCTTTTCCAAAATCGAATCGGCAATCACCGGACAAATCGCGAGCCTGTTTCAAAAACGCGGCTCGGTCGAACCGTCGGCACTCATAAAAGCACTCGAGCGCGAAGTGGTCCGTCAACAAACCAAAACTCCGGACGGACTCGTCGTGCCGAACGATTATACAATTCTGCTGAGTGAGGAAGATTGCCATCGATTGTCGGCGGCGCGGATCATCAAATCGCTCTACGAGGCGGTCGAGAAGAAAGTCATTCGGGAGAATTGTTTTATGGACGGCAGCCTCGGGGTGCACATCGAGAAAATGTTTGACGGCGACGATGCGATAGTGATTCGCTCAAAGTACATTGACGACAGCAAAATAAACGAGGACACGATTGATCTTGAGAATGATGTGTTGTCCAAGACGCTGGTCGAGGACGCGGCGGTCGAGGACAACGAGCAGACGATCATAGCGGACAAAAAAATGTTGGTGACATCGATGAAGACGATCCGTCCGCGGCAGATCGAGTATGATATAGCGGTGTTGGCAGTGCGCGATCGAGAGAAGGCGGAGCTGATTTTGGGCGAGAGGCAAGTGTACATCGGGCGGCGGGACTCAAATGATCTGGTGCTCGATGACGACAGCATATCGCGGGTGCACGCCTACATTTCGTACGAGAGGCATCGGCACGTGTTGCGTGATGCGGGCAGTCTCAACGGGACGTTCGTCAACAAAAAGCCGATTGAAAAACATTTGCTCCGACATGGCGACAAAATCATGATCGGCGCGTCGACGCTGATTTACGAAGCGCTTTAATAAGGGCGCCGACGCGGGGCGACGATATTTTCTCCCGCCCACCC
>CALGGP010000224.1 GCA_937915885.1 uncultured Selenomonadales bacterium
GGCGCGGGTGGGCATGCCGTCCTTCGTTGGGCGCCGCGCTCGGTGGGCGGGAGCGTCGGCGGCGCCCTTTAATTGTCGGACGAGAATATATTATATTTTGTCGGCGCAATCGTCAAGCCCGTTGTATTTCATCGCCAACATCGTTATATCGTCCGATTGTTCGGCGCCGTCAACATGATTTTTTATATCGCGCGCGACCGCCTCAATGATCGATTCCGCCGTCAAATGTTCGTCGAGCCCGTTCAATCGATCGAGCAACCGTTTTTCCGAATACTGATCGCCCGCCGCGTTCATCGCCTCCGTCACTCCGTCCGTATATAAGAATATCACGTCGCCCGCGCTCAACATCAATTCTTCGTGTCGATACTCCTCGTTTTCTCCGATCCCGAGCGCGCAACCGTCCTCGACCGTCAAAAATTCAAACCGTCCGTCGCGACGCACCAACGGCGGATTATGCCCCGCGTTGACGTAAATCATTCGACCCGTCCGAAGATCGATCACTCCGACGAACACCGTTACGAACATCATCTCGTCGTTGTTTTGACACAGCCGATAATTCGCCTGCTCGAGCGCCGCTGCCAAGTCGTTCGTCGTCGCCAACGCGAAATTTTTTAGCACCGTTTTCGAGATCACCATGAACAGCGCCGCCGGTACTCCCTTGCCGCTCACGTCCGCTATCGTGATCATCAATCGATCCCCGTCGAGCATGTAGAAATCATAAAAATCGCCCCCGACTTCTTTTGCCGCGTGCATCGTCGCAAACAGCTCGAACTCCGTCCGCCCGAAGTCAAATTCGCGAGGCAACATCGACTGCTGGATATTCTCCGCAATGTTGAGCTCCGTTTCGATGTGCTCACGATCCGCCGTCGCCCGCGTCAAATTTTCAATGTATGATTGCAATCGATCCGTCATCGCGTTAAACGCAATCGCGAGACTTTCAATCTCGTCGCCCGTTCTGATGTCCAATTTTTTATCGAGCGCCCCCATCGAAATTTCGCGCACGCCATCCGACAATTGATGTATCGGCTCGACGAAGTGATCCGACAGCCGCCGCCCCACATACGCCGTCGCCGCCAACAGCAGCACCATGAACGCGCCGAGATATATCATCGTGTTTTGCATGTGGCGGTCGAGCTCGACGATGCGATTTTGCGTCAGCGACCGAATCAGCTCCGCGTTCTCGACGATCGGATCGAGCACTTCAGACTCGTCCATCGCCACCGCAAAACTCCAATCCGTGCGCTCGATCGGCGCGTACGCGATCAGATATGTCCTGCCGTTGAGTTGTGCGGTGCGAATGCCTTTGAAGCCCTCGACCATCTGATTGGCAACGTCGGCAAGCGCAAGATTTTCGCTCGAGCGCACGTCGATGTTGAGATTGACGGCAAGGTCGGGCGGCGCGACGGAGGAAGAATTTTTTTTGTCGGACGCGAGAATCACTCGACCGCGATTGTCGAGCACGAAACTGAATCCGGCATCGTGCAGGCTGATATCCTCGACGAGCGCGGCAATCCGAGTGAGCGACGCCCGAGCACAGACCGCGCCCGCCAACGTGCCGTCGGGATTAAAATACGGAGCGGCGCAAAAGATTTCGGGCGCCTTGCCGTCGACGGCTTGAGCGTCGGTAAAAATCAGCGTGCGTTCGGTCGTCGCCCTTCGATACCAATCCGTATTAATCGCGTCAAAAATAATCGGCGGCGCCTGACGGTTTTCGAGCGCGCGATTGTCGGCGGCGGTGAGCGTAAAATTTCTAATCGACGTGACGCTCATCGAATCGGTCATGTCGTCGTTGGCGACCGCGCGGATCAGAAAATCTCGAATGTTGGCAGTCAAGCCGAGCTCCGATTGCGAAAAAACGGCGTCGGCGGAGCGCCGGACATAAAACGCAATGTCGGCGTCGGCTTGCGCGGGCGCGTCAACGTCCAACGTCACAAACAAATTCGGATTGGCGAGAATGTAAGTCATCTGGTCGGCAATTTTTTTGACCTCGAGCGCGAGAGTCGTCAGGCGCTGATTGACGGCGGTCGACTTATCACCGGCGAGCAGACTTAACTCCTTTTTTTGTTGCATCTCGAGAGTGGAGGAACTGTTGAGCGCGGAGCGGACGCCGATCTCTTCAGCGGATTCGAGCGCGAGATTGCGCATGCCGTTCATGCCGTAGAAGGCGACGCCGCCGAGAATGACGAGCGTAATGAGCCCGATCGACAGGACGATCAGCATCATACGCCGTCGAATGTTGAGTTTAACTTTCATTGCCGTCGAGCCTCAACGAGAGCGAGAGATGATTTGCGGGTTGCCCGTCAAAGT
>CALGGP010000225.1 GCA_937915885.1 uncultured Selenomonadales bacterium
TTTGCGTCAATCGTTTTCGATAGTCGAAGTACATATCGAACAGCCCCGTGAACGCTACCGCCTGCAGCAGCAGCCCGTTGACGAGCACGACGATATATATCAGCCGTCGGACGATTTTCGACAGTTTGTATCGATCGGCGGCGAATGAAATCAACGAAAAGCCCTGAATCATTCCGACGAGCATTGCCAACAGATTTGCGTTGATTGACATGTTGTAAAGGGTGTCGAGCCCGCGCGTCACGCCCCAATACATCCCGATCAGCGCGAAGCCCATCATATATAAAAATACGATCGGGAAGCGCCACTCGGCGAAGGGCGGGAAGTCGGGCATCGCGACGCCGAGCTTTCGGAGGATCATCTTCGACGCCCAATAACTTATAAGCGCGTTGAGCAATGCCATCAGCATTATGATCGTCGGCATCAGCAGAATCATCGTTGAGATCGTCGGCTCGACGGAGGCGCGCGCCTGCTCGAGTGTCGCCTGATCGACGCCCATGCCCTCGTACATCGCAAACGAGTCCTCGAACGCCTCTCGTATCAAGGTGATCTGCGTGTCGATGAAGTCTATATCCATCACGAAAAATAAAAACGCCATCGACAACACTTGCGCCGCAAATGCCGCGCCGAGCGTCACGATGAAAATTTGAACGGCGTTGAATTTTTTCGAGATGCACCAACCGACCGCCAATCCGATCGGTCCGAAGGCGATCGACAATCGGAGCGCGAGCACCGGTCCGACGAAGAGGATCAATAAAATCGTCGCGGCGATCAGCGCGGTGATTGCTTTCGATAATCCCTGTCGGACGGTGAGGATTGTGAAGGGCACCGTCCAAAAAAATTCGAGCACGGCGCCGAGCACGGGCAAGTACACGGAGGCGAGTCCGAGGATCAATGAAACGGCGATGAGCAGCCCGCCCTCAACCGTTGGTCGCGTACTCGTATTCATCAACGACGAACTCCTTCTAAAAATTTTTATCCCGCCACCCGCCCTTTGCTTCCTTCGGGAGTGACGGATAAGAGGGCGCCGTCGACGCCGCCCGACGTCCCCGTTCGCCTGTCGATGAGACCTGCGGGGTTTTGCGGGCTGCCGACGACTTTTTTTGGCGCCGTCCGACGATGCCGCCCGACTGACGATGCGATGTTCGACGCTTTGCGATCGAGCTCCGACGAATCAAGCGGGCGCCGCCGACACGGGTGGGAACCACGGGATCAGTTGGGCGCCGCACTCGACGGGTGGGAGTGTCGGCGGCGCCCTTCTCACTCTACGGGGCGGAGAAGAAAATTTTTTAAAGATAATCGCTCAAACTTTTATTGCTCGAGCCGCCGCCCGCGCCCGGGATCATCGATCGAATCCAATCTTTGAAGCCGCCCGGGTTGCGCGTCTGGATCAAAACGACGCCGGGACCTCTGAATCGACACACAAGCCCTTCGCCCGATGTAAAACTCGATATCCAGCCCTTGGACGAGGCTTTGTGAATGTCGTATTGCATGTAATCGGGCCAGGCGACGAGGTGTCCGTTGTCCACGATGACTTCTTCGCCCGCCTCGAGATTGATCGGATGGATCACTCCGTAGCTCGACACGAACACCGTCCCGCGCCCCCGAACGTTGAGCACAAAAAATCCTTCGCCGCTCAAAAGTCCGCGCGCCAAATTCTGCATCTGAGTGTCGACCGTGATCCCCTCGGTGCCGGCCAAAAATCCGTTCTTCTGCACCGTCAAACCATATGAGCCGTCCAATTCCAAATCCAAAATGCCGCCGGGCTCGCTGTGACCGAACAAAACCGTCCCGGGTCCGCGACGCGCCACCAACTCTTGGAAGAAAAAACTTTCGCCCGCCAAAAATTTTCGCGCCAACCCGCTCAACACTCCGCCTATGCCCTCGCCCTGCATCTTGCCTTCGATGTCGATCGTGTCCGACATGGCGATCATCGCGTCCGACTCCGCTTGAATTTTTTCGCCGCGCTGCAGTTTGCACTCTACCACGGGGAATGCCTCGGGATACAGTATTTGATACTTCAACTTGACAGCCTCCTCATTCAATCTCGATGCGAAGCTCCGGCATATTCACCTTCGGCTCCGCGCTCGTCTTATTCTCGATCAACATAATTTTTTTCTCGACGACGTTATATTGCACGTGGTCATATTTCCGATTGCGATCAAAATTCCGATCAACGCCGTCGGCGAATTTCAAGTTGTCGGCGTTTATTATATCGAGCGACACTCCGCCGTAGAAGTCGGCTATCTTCGTCGACCACGAAAATTTTGCGACCTCCGAAGTGATCTTCAACAGCTCGGTCGCATCGAACTGCACATTTCCGAGCACGTCGACGGTCTTCTCGAGCCCCTGCACATAAATGCTGTCGCATTGAAACACAATCCCGTCCTGTTCGAGCGTGACTGCACCCTGCGCCCAAACTTTTTGCGACGTAATAGAAACTTTCGCCTCGTGAGCAGTCATCGTCCGCCCGCGCGCCACCACTCGCACATTATTTTTGAGAATGTAACAGCCGCTCGCAATATCGAAATGCGTTTCGCCCGCCGAGATGTCCGGCATCGCCGCCAAGCTCACCGTCGGCAACATCAGCAACGTCATTGCCAGCGCCATCAAACAAAAAAATTTTTTCATGCCGAACCGCCTCCTTTGTGTCGAAATTGATTTTAGCCGTTTCGTTGCGCCGCTGTCAAGCTAAACGAATATCTCAACCGCCCGCTCGAGCGTGTCAATTTCGATCGGGAGCTCGTCGCCCGCCTCGCCGTCGAGATCGCTGATCAATCGCTCCGTCGACGAGATGTAAAATCGTTTCGATTGCAGTTTGAAAATCACATCGTCATTCGGCACGCCCCGCCCCGAAAATAAATCCCGCGTCAATTTCATCAGCCGCCTCGGATTGCAACGCTTCACCGCTATGAAATCCAATTTGCCGTCGTCGATCGATGCGAAGTCGGCGACATTTTTCAGCCCCGCCACCGTCGAAGAGTTGAGCACCACAAACAAAAACGCCTCGAGCTCAAATTCAACGCCGTCGGCATCAACCTTGATCGGCAGTGAGCGGAATTTGGGAATTTCCCGCACCGCGCGGAGGTAATAAGCCAACTTGCCGAGAGAATTTTTGAGCCGCGCGTTGACTTCGTGAGCAATCGACGTGAGCATGCCCGCGCTCGCGACGTTGATAAAATACTCGCGCCCGTTGACGATGCCGACATCGACGCGTTGAGTCCTGCCGTCGGCGACCGCGTCGAGATATTTGTTGAGGTTGTCGATGCCGAGATGAGTAGCAAAGTCGTTGGACGTGCCCGAGCCGATGATTCCGATCGGAAGATTTATCGAAGACTTCAGCGCGGCGTTGACAACGGCATGAAGAGTGCCGTCGCCGCCGGCAGCGATCAATCCTTCCGCGCGGCTCTCGACGACGTAAGAAACGAAGTCGGACCAATCGCCGCGTCGAGTGCGATACATCGTAAGGACGATGCCGCGATTTTGGCAGGCGCGTATGATATCGTCGAGCCGACGTTTGAAGGCGGCGTGACCGGAGACGGGGTTGTAGATCAAAAGAATGCGTTTCATCGATGAGCCTCGATCCAATCGGCGATCTCGGTCTGCTCGAAAAGAGGCGGGCGCGGGATGATGATCTCGTCGAGCGACGGATCGTCGAGTGAGCGGACGCCGTATTTCGATTGAAAACTTTCGCTTCGGATCAAAAAATTTAAATAGCGCGGCTCGTTGTCGAGGAGAGAAAAATTTTCGAGGCGCCAATGCGAAGGAATTTTTCCGATCCAATCAATGTCGGAGTCGACGAGTTCAAACGGATAAAGTCCGCGCGTCAATATATCAGTCAATGCCATCACCTATAATTTATTTGGGGCGCCGCCGCCGCTCCCACCCACGGAGCTCGGCGCCAAACGGAGGACAGCATG
>CALGGP010000226.1 GCA_937915885.1 uncultured Selenomonadales bacterium
GAGCCACATGATTTTCACTCCGCACAAATCCTGTTTTTCGAGGGCCTCGAAATCGCTCCCGACGTATTCATCGAAGTCCCGCGCAAAATTTTCTACGTCCGCGCGCTTGAGCGTAAATCCTGCCGCCGCCTCATGCCCCCCGTAATGCACAAACCGATCGGCAAATTGATCAAGCGCCTCTTTCATGTGCAACGCCGCTATCGAGCGACACGAGCCGATCGCCAGCTCGCCGTCGAGCGCGATGATGATCGTCGGCAGATAATATCGCTCGAGCAGTTTCGACGCCGTCAAGCCGATCACTCCGCGATGCCAACCTTCCCGCGCGATCACGATCGAGCTCAATCCGCCGCCCGCTTCCTCGCGTCGACGCTGAAATTCTTCGTCCGCTTCCGACAACATTTCCGCCTCGATCTCTTTGCGCCGATTGTTTTCTCGATCGAGCATCATGGCGATCTGCCGCGCCTTGATCGGATTGTCCGTCGTCAACAGCTCCAGCCCGATCAGCGCGCTCTCCAATCGTCCGACCGCATTCAGACGCGGTCCCAGATTGAAGCCGCAATGTCCGGCGTTAATTTTTTTGCCGTCGAGCCCCGCCACATTGATCAGCTCGCACAATCCGATGTTGGCGGTTTTGCTCATGCGCTCGAGCCCGAGCCGCACGATTTTACGATTTTCGCCCGTCAACGGCACCAGATCGGCGACCGTCCCGAGCGCGGCAAGTTCAATGTCCTCAACATACTCCCGATAATCAATCCGCTCGAGCCGCGCCGCCAACGCTTGACACAACTTGAAAGCCACGCCCGCGCCGCATAAATTTTTTTCGGGATAATTGCAGTCCGATTGATGCGGATCGATCACGGCGATCGCGTTTTCGATCGGCTCGGACGGCAGATGATGATCCGTCACAATTACGTCGAGAGAATTTTTGACGGCATCAATCTCCGCGCCGTTGGTGATGCCGCAATCGACGCTGATCAGCAGCTCGTAATCGTAAGTGAGTTTTTGAAGCGCGTCGACGTTGAAACCGTAGCCCTCCGTTTGACGGCTCGGAATGTACGCATCGACCGCCGCGCCCCAACGCCGGAGCGCACGGATCATAATCGACGAGGCAGTCATGCCGTCGACGTCATAATCGCCGTAAATGACGATGCGCTCGTGATTTTCGATCGCCCGCACGATCCGATCGACGGCGGCAGAGACTCCCTTCATCGAAAACGGATCGTAAAATTCTTGAGCGACGGGATCGAGAAAATTCCGCGCGGAGTTTGCGTCGGTGATGCCGCGATGATACAGCACCGTCGCCGTCAACCGATTGATGCTCAACTCGTCGGCAATCGCATCGATGAGCGCATCATCGTCGTCATACAAAATCCAATGGTCATTCATGGCAAATCCTCACTCGGTTTTCGGCTCGACCGCTTGACGGCGTTTCGCCTCCGCCGCCTCGCGCAGCACCATCCACAACGGTCCCGCTATGAATATCGACGAGTAACAGCCGCTCGAGAAACCGACCAGCAACGCGAACGAAAAATCTTTGGTCGTCTCGCCGCCGAAGAAGTACAGCGCAAATGTCGTGAACAGCACCGTGAACACCGTGAACAGCGACCGCGTCAGCGTCTGATAAATCGATCGATTGACGAGTTCTCTTATATCACCGCCGCGACGGAAATGCAGTTTCAAATTTTCTCTGATGCGATCGAAGATGACGATCGTATCGTTGATCGAGTAGCCGACGATCGTCAACAGCGCCGCCACGAACGACGAATCGACCTGCCGTTGCGTGAATGAGAAAAACGCCAGCACGATCAAAATGTCGTGGACGAGCGCCAGCACCGCCGCGATGCCGAAGCGGAACTCGAATCGATAGGCAATGTAGAGAATGATGATGCCCCACGAGATCACCAGCGCCATTACCGCGTTCATGATCAGCTCCGAGCCGATCGTCGCGCCGACTTTTTCTTCGCGCATCACTTCATAATTTCCGACGTCCGCGCGGAGCGACGCCATTACGGATTTTCGATCATTTTCCTCGAGATCGACCGTACGAATCATGACGTCCGTCGACGACTCAACGCCGCTCGTTTCGCCCGACAATTGGATCGTCGAGCCCTCCAACCCGTAGGCGCGCAACGAATTTCTCACCTGCTCGATCCGAACCGGCTGCTCGAATTTGAGATCGATGATCGTCCCGCCCGTAAAGTCGATGCCGAAATTCAGCCCGCGCACTCCGAACGAGATCAGCCCCGGTATTATCACCAGCAGCGAGATCACAAACCAAATTTTATATCGCCCCGCGATGTCGAATTTAGGCATTGTCCTTCACCGCCTTCCGCTTCGTCTCGCGCCCGTAATTCGGATCGAACAGCAAAAATCCGTCGGCGCCGTAAGCGCTCGGCGACGTGAATATCCTAGAGGCAATCATCAATTTCAACATGTAACGCGTCAAAGTGATCGCCGTCAACATCGACAGCAACACTCCGAGCCCAAGCGTGATCGCAAAGCCTCTGATCGTGCCCGTGCCGTAGAGGAACAGCACCGCCGCCGCTATGATCGTCGTGATGTTCGAGTCGAAAATCGTCGTAAACGCTCGATCAAAGCCCGCGTCCATCGACAATCGGAGTGTTTTGCCCAATCGAAATTCCTCTTTGAAGTGCTCGAATATGAGCACGTTGGCGTCGACCGCCATGCCGATCGATAAAATTATGCCCGCCACGCCTGGCAACGTCAGCGTCGCGTCGAGCCCCTTCAAAATCGCCAGCAGCGCGACCGTATACGCCATCAGACTTATGTCGGCGATCAGCCCCGACAATCGATAGAACAACAGCATGAAAATCAGCACCGCGCCGATTCCGATCACGAACGCGAACTCGCTCTTGTCTTTTGAGTCTTGACCGAGCGACGGTCCGACGGTGCGCGTTTCGATGATGTTGACTTTGACGGGGAGCGCGCCGCTCCGAAGTAAGATCGCCAGCCGTTGAGCTTCCTCGAGAGTGCGTTGCCCCGAAATTTCCGCGCGCCCGCCGAGGATCGGTTCGCGCACGACGGGATCAGTCAACACTTCGCCGTCGAGCAGGATTGCGATCGTCCGACCGACGTTGGCGAGAGTGAGATCGGCGAATTTTTTTCCGCCCTCGTCGCTGAACTCGAGATTGACGACGCATTGATTGTTCTGCTGATTCATCGCCGCCTGCGCGTCTTTTAAATCCGTTCCCGTCAAAACCGTATTGCCGTCTTCGTCGCGGAACTCGAGCATTGCCGTCTTGCCGATCGTTTGAATTGCCGCGTCGGGGTCTTTGATGCCCGGCAGTTCGATGATCACTCGGCGTTCGCCTTCGCGTTGGACGATCGGCTCCGTCAAGCCCAGCTCGTTTATGCGCTTCTCCATGATCGAGACAACGCGTTGCATTGCGTCATCGTTGACTTGCGCGATCTCGGTGTCCTCCGCCTCGAGCACGACGTGAGTGCCGCCCTGCAGGTCGAGCCCTTGTCGGATCGAATGCGCCAACGGTCGAATGAACACAAAAAAGACTGCGACGATCACTCCGACGCAGACCAGCAGTTTTATTAAATTGGTTCGTTGCAATATGCTTCCGGTCCTTTCCTCAAACTTTGAGCCTTTCCTAAAAATTTTTTTGTGGGCGCCGCCTGCGCTCCCACCCGTCGAGGTCGGCGCCCAACCGAGGTCGGCATGCCCA
>CALGGP010000227.1 GCA_937915885.1 uncultured Selenomonadales bacterium
CCCCCTTTTTCCGTCACTCCGTCGCCCCCGTCGCCCCAATTCCTAATTCCTAATTATATTTTCAAATTACCAGCGGATTTTTCTCTTCCACAACGCCAACTCTTTTGAGCTCAACGGCAAGTCGATCACCTGCCCGTTGTTGTAGAAAAACTGCAATCGGATCGCCTCGGCGTTTAGCACCGCCTTCAAACACGTCGTCGGCAACTCCACAAATAATTTATTCTCCGCTCGAAATCGACTCCCGCTCATCGGCGGCGGCGTCCGTCTCGTCGATGCCGTCATCTCCCATTCGTTGCCGTCCGTTATCAACACCGCCTTCGGTACCAACTCCGCGTCGTCGAATCGATAATCCCAAAGGATAAACACTCCGCCCTCAACATATCCTTCCCCGTCGCGCGACACATTAAACTCCGTCGCCGCATATTCCGATAACGTTTCTGCCGAGCGATGGTCGATGTGCCACGTGTACGACAGCCCGAACACGCCTAACAACATGAAGATCACGCCAAGCACCGTAAAAAATTTCTGCACGAGCACTTACACCCCGTTAAATCTGTTTGCAAATTCGTCGGCAATATAGTACAATAAATGCAGTTTAAATTTCAACGGCAAATTTCAAACGGAATGACGGAGGCGGTTAAGGCATGTTGAAGGGCAGACATAAGTTTGAAGACGAAGACGAAGTTTATATTCCCGATCTTGGAGACGGCGGATTCAGCGACGATTTCAATCTCCACGACAGGACGCCTCGCAGTAACGCCGGTATCGGGCTCGGCTGGTCGGCGCTCGAGCAGCAGATTTTTGATCTCCTGCTCATCAATCGGTTCAATACGGATTCGCATGACATGCTCGACGAGGAAGTCCGCGCGGTGACTCGCCTGATCGAGACGTTTGACGCTCACGAGATCGCTCGGGTGTGCGGCGCGGCGATGCTGGCGGTGCAGTTGGCGCTGGTCGAGGAGAAAAACTTCGGCGATGAATATGAAAAATACGTTGCGTATATCAAACAGCATCCCGAGGACATTGAAGAATAATTCGATCGCAGTCGAAAAAAAAAAGCGGCGTCGACATTGGTCGGAGCCGTTTTTTAGTTGCCGATTAGACGGCGATTAGACGACGATTAAACTTTGATTAAGAATGCGCCCGAGCTATTGACATGTCGATCGGTTTTTGATACTTTGCAGGCGGCGGATCATTGGCGAATATCTCAATTGAAATATTGGAGGCGATGTAAATGGACATCGGCAATACTCTCAATAATCGATTGCTCAACGGTACCGACGGAGCCGATTATATCTACAACAGCGGCTCGAGCATCACGATTCAGAGCGGCGACGGCGACGACACCATCAACAACACCATCAATTACAACATCATCAATGCCGGCAACGGAAATAACTCCGTCAAAAGCGGCGAACATTCGACGGTGATCGCGGGCAACGGCGATGATACTTTCGTCGTCGGCGGCTGGTACGCCTCGCTCAACGTCGGCGACGGCGACAATCGAGTCAGTGTCACGTCGAGTTATGGCTCGACGCTCCGCGCGGGCAGCGGCGATGATTTTGTCACACTCAACTCCACCGGCGGCAATGTTCTCTACGTCGGCACCGGCAGCAACACGATCATCAGCGGCGGCTCGAATACCGTCACGTCCGGCGGCGGCAACGATTTCGTTTCGGTCGCGGGCGGCTTGCTCCGCGTCGGCGACGGCGACAATCGAATTTCACTCGGCGGCTCGACTTCGACGGTCGAGAGCGGCGCGAATAATGACGTGATCCTCAACGCCGGCAATTATTCTTCGATCAACGCGGGCGACGGCGACAATCAGATCAGCGCCGGTGAGCACTCGACGATCTACAGCGGCAAAGGCGCGGATTCGATCACCGTCGGCGGTTGGTATTCGGAAGTTTACGCAGGCGACGGCGACAATCAAATCATCGTCACGTCAAGCTACGGCTCGACGGTGACCGTCGGCGGCGGCAGCGATCTCGTGTCGCTCAACTCGACGGGCGGAAATGTGCTCCATGTCGGCGACGGCAACAACACGATCATCAGCGGCGGCTCGAACACAGTCACAGGCGGCGACGGAGATGATCTGATCACGCTCGGCGGCGGCGGCGAGATTTCCGTCGGTAACGGCAATAATCGAGTGATCCTCGGCGGCAACACGGCTACGGTCGAGACCGGCAACGGCAATGATGTCATCACCAACATCGACGCGAATTACAACTCGATCAACGCCGGCGACGGCAACAATTTGATCACGAGCGGCGAACATTCGACGATTTTCAGCGGCGCGGGCAATGACACCATCACCGTCGGCGGCTGGTACTCGGAAGTTTATGCGGGCGACGGCGACAATCAAATCATCGTCACGTCAAGCTACGGCTCGACGGTGACAGTCGGCGGCGGCAGTGATCTCGTCTCGCTCGCGTCGACGGGCAACAACGTTCTCTATGTCGGCGGCGGAAATAACACCGTCATCAGCGGCGGCGATAATACCGTGACGGCGGACGAAGGCAACGATCAAATCTCCGTCGGCGGCGGCGATATTCATGTCGGCGACGGCAACAATCGCATTTCGCTCGGCGCAGCGACGGCGACAGTCGAGAGCGGCACGGGCGACGATGTGATTCTCAACGCGGGCAATTATTCTTCGATCAACGCGGGCAACGGCGACAATATGATCACTGCGGGGCAACACTCGACGATCTACAGCGGCGACGGAGCCGACACGATCACCGTCGGCGGTTGGTACTCGGAAATTTATGCGGGCGACGGCGACAATCAAATCATCGTCACGTCGAGCTACGGATCGACGGTGACGGTCGGCGGCGGCAATGATCTCGTTTCGCTCGAATCGACGGGCAACAACGTTCTCTATGTCGGCGGCGGCAATAATACCGTCATCAGCGCCGGCACGAATACGGTCACGGGCGGCGACGGCGACGACTACATTTCGATCGACGGCGGCGTTATTCTTGTCGGCGACGGCGATAACAACGTATCGCTCGGCGGCACGACTTCGACCGTCGAGACCGGCAACGGCGACGATACAATTCTCGGCTCCGGCAGTTACAATTCCATCAACGCCGGCGACGGCGACAATCTGATCACTGCGGGGCAACATTCGACGATCTTCAGCGGCGCGGGCGATGATACGATCACCGTCGGCGGTTGGTACTCGCAAATCGATGCGGGCAACGGCAACAATCGCGTCAACGTCACGTCGAGCTACGGCTCCACCGTTCGGACCGGCAACGGCAACGACACGATCGATTTTACCGGCACCACGGGCGCGGCGGTCGTTTCGACCGGCATCGGCAACGATCGCATCATCGGGCTCATCGGCGGCAGCACCATCAACGTCGTCGAGACCGTTCGCTCCGTCAATGACGGCAACAATGTCATTCTCACCAACAGTTTCGGCTCAATCACCATCGACGGCGGCGTCGGCAAATCATTCAACATCGCCGTCGACAGTTCGATCGACACCACGCCCGCATCGTCCGACGCGACCGAATTCATCTACGACGACGCGCATACATCGGCGACGGTGACTGCCAATGTCGGCGGCGCGATCTCGTCAAGCAGCTACGACTCGACCGTCCGACTGATCGACGCGAGTTTGATCACTGCGGGCGCGATCGTCAGCGGCAATTCGAACGACAACACGATCATCGGCGGCATCGGCGCGGATTTCATTCGCGGCGGCGCAGGTAATGATTCGATTGTCGGCAACGCGGGCGACGACTTCATTCGCGGCGACGCGGGCAATGATACGCTTGACGGCGGCGCGGGCTCGAACACGTTGATCGGCGGCGACGGCGCGGACGTTTTCATCGCCAACGGCAATGATTTTATCGCCGATTATGCATCGGGCATCGACACGATCAAAATCGACGGCGCGCTCGACGGCTCGGTGATCAGCGGCAACGATGTGATCTTGACGATCGGCTCGAATAATGTCACAGTCAACGGCGGAAAAAATCAAACGCTTACGATCGATTTCCCCGTCGACGACACGACGTCGGCGATCGATGACGACACGACGTCGGCAATCGGTGAAGACACCACGTCGGACATCGGCGGCGAGGATACCACGTCGACGATCGTCGATGATACGACGAGTGGCGAATATCTGAGCGGCACCGCCAAAAATGATGTGCTCCGCGCGGGTTCCGACGGAGCGACGCTCGAGGGCATGGGCGGCAAGGATAAACTTTACGGCGGCGACGGTCGAGACGTGTTCGTGTGGACGGTCGGCGACGGCAACGATCAAATTTATAATTACGATGCCGACGACGGCGACGTGATCAAAGTCAACGGCGTCGACGGCGCCATCGATGCCGGTTATTTCAAGGAAAGCGGCAAAAAAATTACGCTCGTGATCGGCAAGGAAAAAATCACCGTCAACGATGTCAAAGGTAAGCCGGTGACTGTCGATTACGGCTCCGGTACGTTCACTTACAACGCGCCGATCGAAGACGGCTTGACGCTCAGCAGCGACAAGAAAACTTTGACGGTGGCGGATCCGTTCGAAGGCACGCTCAATGTGGCGGCGGATTTTTCGTCGAAAGTCAAGACGGTCGACGCGACGACGCTGACGAGTGAGATTCACATCATCGGCAATCGCAAGGCGAATGTGATTTACGCGGGCATTGCCGATTCGACGCTCGACGGCGGGCTGGGTTCGAATAAACTTTACGGCGGCGACGGCGAAGACGTCTTCGTGCACAGCGGCGGCAAGGATCAGATTTTCAATTACGCGTCCGAAGACGGCGATCGGATCGTGGTCAATGACACGGTCGACAAGGTGAAAGTCTCGGGGCATGACGTGAAGTTGACGATCGGCAAGGGCTCGATCACGATCAAGAATGTTTCTGCCGACGAACTCTTAATTACCGACGCCAACGGCGATCCGCTCAATGAGATTCTCGGGCTCGGCACTTCGTCGGAGTTGTCGGCGGACTTCATGTCGGACGGGCTCAAGCATTCGTCGGCTCAATTGACGGATAAATTGACGTTCGCATCGCAATCCGCGCGGAATTGGGACAAAAAATAATCGTCGCGACGGTTGATCGATGAAAAAAATAAATGCCGGCGGGGATTCAGCCCGTCGGCTTTTTTATTGTTTGCTCCGCGCGGAATTTTTTCCCTGCTAGCCTTTTGCACATTGAGGACGCTCGATTTTGAAGAAAGGGCGCCGTCGATGAAGAACGGGTGCCGGCGGCGGCGCCCTATATAATTCTCCGCGCGGATTATTTTTTGTGGACGACCGTCTTGATCGACAGCTCGCGCAATTGTTTTTCCTCGACCTCCGACGGCGCATGGCTCATCGGATCGATCGCGCTCTGCGTCTTCGGAAATGCGATCACGTCTCGGATCGATTTGCGCTTCGCCATCAACATTACCAACCGATCCAAGCCGAAGGCGATCCCTCCGTGCGGCGGCGTCCCGTATTCAAACGCGTCCATCAGGAATCCGAACTTCGACCGAGCCTCTTCGTCCGACAGCCCGATCGCCTCGAACACTTTCAATTGCAGATCGCGCCGATAAATTCTCAACGACCCGCCGCCGATCTCCACGCCGTTCAATACGATATCATACGCATTCGCCTTGACTTTTTCCGGCGCCGTCGTCAACAGTTCGATATCCTCATCGCGCGGCGCCGTGAACGGATGATGCATCGCCTTATACCGTTTATCTTCCTCGACGTATTCAAACATCGGGAAGTCGACGATCCACAGGAAGCACAATTTATTTTGATCGATCAGCCCGCGCCGACGTCCCATCTCGAGCCGCAACTCGCCCAACGCTTGAGCCACGACCGACGGTTTGTCGCCGACGACCAACAATAAATCGCCGACGTGCGCGCCCGTCGCTTGACGGATCGTTTCAAACGTTTCATCGCTGTAGAATTTTTTGAACGGCGACTTCACTCCGTCGTTGGTGTATTGAATCCACGCAAGACCCTTCGCGCCGTAAATTTTTACGTACTCGACAAGCCCGTCGAGCTCGCGGCGCGGAATGTTCGCATAGCCCTCGACGTTGATCACTTTGATCTGCCCGCCCGACTCGAGCACGCTGTTGAAAACTTTGAACTCCGATCCCTTGACGTACTCGGAGATATCCATCAGCTCCATGCCGAAACGACGGTCGGGCTTGTCGGTGCCGAAGCGATTCATCGCCTTGTCCCAACTCATGCGCTCGAACGGAATTTTTACCTCTACGCCGAGCGTCGTCTCGAAAATATTTTTGACGAGCCCCTCCATCAGCGTCAAGATATCGTCCTGGTCCAAAAACGATGTTTCGATGTCGAGCTGAGTGAACTCGGGCTGGCGATCCGCGCGGAGATCTTCATCGCGGAAGCAACGGACGATCTGAAAATATTTTTCCATGCCGCTGACCATGAGCAGTTGCTTGAAAATCTGCGGCGATTGCGGGAGCGCATAAAATTGCCCCGGGTTGAGACGGCTCGGCACGAGGAAGTCACGCGCGCCTTCGGGCGTCGACCGACAAAGCATCGGCGTCTCAATCTCCAAAAAGCCGTTCTGATCAAGATAATCTCGCATGATTTTCGTCACGCGGTGCCGGAGCATGATATTTTGTTGCATCTCGGGACGACGGAGGTCGAGATAACGATAGCGGAGCCGCACATTTTCATCGACATCGATCCCGTCCTGAATGTAAAACGGCGGCGTCTTCGCCCGATTGAGCACTCGCAACTCGGTCACAACGATCTCGATCTCGCCGGTGTCCATCTTCGGATTGATCGTTTCGTCGGAACGCGCGCGGACATTTCCTCGAACGCCGATCACAAACTCGTTGCGAAGTGACTCGGCTTTATCGAACTCGTCATGTCCCATTGCTGCCTCGTCGAACACCACCTGCACGATGCCCGAGCGATCGCGCATGTCGACGAAAATCAATCCGCCGTGATCGCGTCGGCGCGACACCCAACCCGCAAGGCAGACTTCGCGTCCCTCGTCGGCTTTGCGAAGCTCGCCGCAATTATTTGTTCGTTTCATTCCCGTCAAGGTCTCCAAAATTTAATCACTCCAATTTATTTCCGAATTTATGTCGAGTGCCGGTATTCATTTTTGGATATGACACCGAACCGATAAATCCGGAATCAATATCGCTGAAGTTTATCATTTCTCCAAGGGCAGTGTCAAAATCATTTTTAGTTTTTGTATCTCGCAAGATTGTTTCAAATTGCGGACTGTCAGCAGAAGTAAAATTATTTTCGCGAGTAAACCACGGCTCATCATCAACTGCCCAATCCTGATAGTCTGCAGGCAGTTGAGAGTAGGTGCGTTCTGCCGCTGGGCGTGCCATCAATGCCAAACTTCAGAATTACATCGTCGCCGTCTGTGCCGCAATAACCGCGCGGATTTAATTTTATCCAGCCGCCAAAATTGCCATGTGAATACGTAATATCTATTTCATCTTGCCCCGGAGTGTATCCAAAAACTATATCGACTCTGCTGCTGATGATCGTATCTTTGCCCTGCCCGCAGTATATAATATTTCCGTTATTATTGCTGACAAGCACAACATCTTTCGTACGCGCTTGAGCATCGACAAAAACTATTCCATCGCCGACATAGACGATATAATCATCATCGTCGGTAACGTAGAGGGTTGTTTGAGGATACCATCTGCTCGAAGTGACGCCATTGATCGTAGTGGTGATGTAACTGTCTTTGGATTCAGGGCGGAGTCGATCCACCAAGTATAGAGACCATTAATAATTGCACGTTTCAAGTCAGCGGTCACATCATGAACTAAATCTTCATTGAGATCAATAACGATACTGAGACCACGCTTGGTAAATGATACGCGCCGCTGAAATAAAAAACTAACATCATTAAAAACATCGGCGCTCGCAGCAGATGGATTTAAGAAGAGATCGTCCAATTTTTTGAGCGACCCGTATTCCGGAACAATTGATTCGGCAGTCTTGACGACGGGATTACCCGCATCGAAGCCGGTGATCGCTCCAGTGTCATTGTTATCGAGAATGATCCCGCAACACTCTTGTAAAAACGTATCGGAATCATTTGTAGCGCAATCGTTTATGAAGTTTTTTCCATCAGAGGCAAGCATCGCGGCTTCCGCCGACAACTCTTGATCACTAGTCGAGATCAATGCTTTATCGAGTGTATTATTCTCTTGAGTAAAAACATATGATCTTGTTTCACCGTCGGCATCGACAATCGTAAGTTCTTTATTGGCGACATCTTTGACGGTGAGAGTCCCGTCGCCAACAACGAATACAACATTTTTACCGCTCACCTTCACACTATCGATTGGCTTGTCGATAATAATACGATCGTCGGATTTGTACTTGCAGACGACATCTTTACCCTCTGACAAAATAAAAGTATCTACACCTTTGCCGCCGTAAATCTTATCGTTGCCCGCGCCGCCGTCGAGTGTCGCACCGCCTTTGCCTGCCTTCAGTACATTATTGTTGGCATTGCCGATGATCTCAATCGGATTTTCGTCGGAGGAAGCATTGATTTTTTTCAGCTTGCCGGAGAAATTATCGGCAATAATTGTTCCGGTGAATGGTGTTTTAACTGTTAAAGAGGTCTGACTGTTGTTGATTTGCATTCCGTCGGGAACTGAATCAATGTTGGGAGCCAACACTTGTTTTAGAGTTGACGATTGGATCAGTATTTCATCGTCGGGAGTATAAATACAAATCGATGCTCGGGAAATTTGCTCGATATCATCAATGCCGTTGAGCGTAAGATTGAGCAGTCCGTCGACATCGCGAAGTATCAACGTACCATTTTCGAGTGTATGATTGAAACCGTTGATGAAGTCGGAGTAAACGGCAATAGAATCCTCGTCAGAAAAATTCATGATGTCAGCTGAAATCGAAGAGTCACCGTTAAGAATAAACTTAAAAACGTCGTGCCCGTCGCCGCCCGACAAACTTATGTTTTCTATCGAACCATCCGAACCGTCAACGCGGATCACGTCGTCCCAATTACCGCCGTTTATGTAAGTTTTGCCGTAAATCGTCGAAAGAGTATCGTCATCGCCGCCGCCGTAAACTTTACTGTCTTGACCATAAATCCTGATCTGATCGTTTCCTTCATAGCCGTAAACGATTGAATACTGCCCATAGATACTGATGGTGTCGCCGACTTCGGAACCGTCAACCAAATCTTGATCGGCAGTGGAAAAAAATTCCGTCGACAATGTATCTTGAGCAGTTGCTGTGGAATCTTCGCTCGTGTTCATAACAGTTTACCTCAAAATTATTCTGTCATGCACGTCGTCGAAGGCGACCGATTGTTGATCGCTCGTCGACAGATTTTTGATCGTCACCGTCCGAGCCGCCACTTCATTTTCTCCGACGATCAACGCGTACCGCGCCCCCGACCGCGCCGCCTGTTTCATTTGCGCCTTCATACTCCGCTTGGCAAAATCCGTGACCACCGTCAAGCCCGCACGACGCAATTTCAACATCAGCTCGAACGCATACGCCTCCGCATTCGCCGACACGACGAACCCGTCAATCGCACTCTCGACCGTCGGAAGTTTATCTTTTTTCTCGAGCGCGATCAATAACCGTTCGATACCGAGCGCAAATCCGATGCCCGGCGTCGAAATTCCTCCGAGCTCTTCAATCAGCCCGTCATATCGTCCGCCGCCAGCCACCGCCGCTTGCGCCCCGAGATCGTCACATCTGATCTCGAACGCCGTCTTCGTATAATAATCCAGCCCGCGCACCAATCGCGCATCGATCTCATATTCCACGCCGACCGCCGTCAACAAATCCTGCACCCGCTTGAAATGCTCCCGACATTCGTCGCAAAGACAATCTTTGATCTTCGGCGCGTCCTCCATAAATTCTTTGCCGCCGTCGACCTTGCAATCCAATATCCTCAACGGATTTTTCTCGTACCGCGTCCGACAATCCCCGCATAACTCGTCGAGCTTGTCACTGAAGAAATGCGTCAGCTTCTGACGATAGACCGGTCGACACTTCGGACAACCGACCGTATTCAATTTTAGCGTCAAGCCCGCGAGCCCGAGCTCCCTCAACACGTCGAGCGCCAATAAAATTACTTCCGCATCGACCTCCGCATTCGCCTCGCCGATCGCCTCAACGCCGAACTGATGAAATTCCCTCAGACGCCCCGCCTGCGGTCGATCGTAGCGAAACATCGACCCGATATAAAATAATTTTACCAGCGTCGACGCCGAATAAAGTTTGTTTTGAAGGTAAGCGCGGATCACCGACGCGGTATTTTCGGGGCGCAACGTGATCGATCTATTGCCGCGATCGGTGAATGTGTACATTTCCTTGTCAACGACGTCGGTGCCTTCGCCGATCCCGCGCTGAAACAGTTCCGTGTGCTCGAACGTCGGCGTCCGAATCTCACTGAATCCGTATCGAGCGCAGACCTCACGCATCGTTTTCTCGACCGCTATCCAATTTTTGATCTGATCCGGCAAAATATCTTTGGTTCCGCGCGGAGCATTTATCAGCAAAATTATTCCTCCCAAAAATTTTTTCGCCCCCCCCCCCCCCCC
>CALGGP010000228.1 GCA_937915885.1 uncultured Selenomonadales bacterium
GTGGGCGGCTCGAAAAAAACTGGCGGCAGCCTCCAACATAAGGCGGCGGAGCCGTCGGGCGGGTGGGATCAAAAAAATTTTGCCGCCGACTCCGCAATTGCCAGAAAATTTTATTGACAGCCGTATTTAATTGGTGTAAGATTAAAAACGTCTTAAGGATCGGTTAGAAAAAATTCTTAGACCCAATCATTTACATCTCAACACACATAGGGAGGTATTTACAACATGGCAGTCAAAGTGGCTATCAATGGTTTCGGACGTATCGGTCGCCTCGCATTCCGTCAGATGTTCGACGCGGAAGGTTATGAAGTCGTCGCCATCAACGATCTCACCAGCCCGAAGATGCTCGCGCACCTGCTCAAGTACGACACCGCTCAGGGCGGCTTCTGCGGCAAGATCGGCGAAGGCAAACACACCGTCGAAGCTAAAGAGAACTCGATCGTCGTCGACGGCAAAGAGATCATCATCTACGCTATCAAAGACGCGAAAGAGATCCCCTGGGGCAAGCACGAAGTTGATGTCGTTCTCGAGTGCACCGGCTTCTACACCAGCAAAGACAAAGCCTCCGCTCACCTCGAGGCAGGCGCAAAGAAAGTCGTCATCTCTGCTCCCGCAGGCAATGACCTCCCGACCATCGTTTACAACGTCAACCATCAGACCCTTACTCCGGACGTGAAAGTCCTTTCGGCAGCATCCTGCACCACCAACTGTCTCGCTCCGATGACTCAGGCTCTCCACAAACTCGCTCCGATCCAGAGCGGCATCATGGCGACGATCCATGCTTACACCGGCGATCAAATGATCCTCGACGGTCCGCAGCGTAAAGGCGACCTCCGTCGCTCCCGCGCAGGCGCATGCAACATCGTCCCGAACAGCACCGGCGCTGCTAAAGCTATCGGTCTCGTCATCCCCGAGCTCAAAGGCAAACTGATCGGCGCTGCTCAGCGCGTCCCGACCCCGACCGGCTCCACCACCCTTCTCTTCGCGGTTGTCAAGGGCGAAGTCACCAAAGAGCAGATCAACGATGCCATGAAGGCTGCGGCTAATGAGTCCTTCGGCTACAACGAGGAAGAGATCGTCTCCAGCGACATCATCGGCATGAAGTTCGGCTCGCTCTTCGATGCAACCCAGACCATGGTCAGCCCGATCGGCGACGGCAACACCCTCGTCCAGGTCGTCTCCTGGTATGACAACGAGAACTCCTACACCAGCCAGATGGTTCGCACCATCAAATACTTCGCGGAGCTCAAGTAATTTATCATCGTCAAAAAAAACATCAATAGATCATGACTCTTGCGGTCCGGCTCTTCATAAATGTTGGGCCGAACCGCTTTTTGTTTCAATTTCGAGGAGGATCGCTTCATGAACAAAAAGAACATCAAAGACATCAACGTCAACGGCAAAAAGGTATTCGTCCGCGTCGACTTCAACGTGCCGATGGACGAGAATCAGAACATCACCAACACCACCCGCATCGAGAAAACCCTTCCGACGATTAACTATCTGCTCGACAACGGCGCCGCTGTGATCCTTGCTTGCCACGTCGGACGTCCGACCGAAGCACGCGAACCGAAATTCTCCACCAAGCCGATCGCAAAGAAACTCGCAGAACTGCTCGGCAAGGAAGTCAAATGGGCGGAGGATTGCATCGGTGAGCCCGCAGAGAAGGCAGCCGCCGAATTGAAACCGGGCGAAGTCCTTTTGCTCGAGAACCTCCGCTATCATAAAGAGGAGAAGAAAAATAAGCCGTCCTTCGCAAAGAAACTCGCCGCGTTGGCTGATATCGCCGTCGATGACGCATTCGGCGTCTCGCACCGCGCTCATGCCTCCAACGTCGGCATTACTCACTTCCTCGAGACCGCGTCCGGCTTCTTGATGGAAAAAGAGATCAATTACATCGGCAAGACGCTCGAAAATCCGCAGCGCCCGTTCGTCGCAATCATCGGCGGCTCGAAAGTCTCTGACAAGATCGGCGTCATCTCCAACATGATTGACAAGGTCGACACGATCATCATCGGCGGCGGCATGGCTCATACGTTCGATGCCGCGAAGGGTCTCGGCGTCGGCACTTCGCTTTGTGAGCGCGACAAGATCGATCTCGCAAAGAGCCTGCTCGAAAAAGCCGAGAAGAAGGGCGTCAAGGTCGTTTTGCCGGTCGATATCGTTGTCGCCGACAAGTTTGCGGCTGATGCCAACAGCAAGGTCGTCCCCGTCGACCAGTGCCCCGAAGATTGGATGGGTCTCGACAGCGGTCCGGAGACTTCCAAAGAATATGTCAAGGCGCTCGACGGCGCAAAGACCATCATTTGGAACGGTCCGGTCGGCGTGTTCGAGTTTGAGAAATTTGCAGTCGGCACTCTCGAAGTCGCTAAAGCAGTCGCCGATGCCACCGATAAAGGCGCGATCTCGATCGTCGGCGGCGGCGATTCGATTGCGGCGCTTAAGAAAACCGGTTTGGCAGGAAAGATTTCGCACATCAGCACCGGCGGCGGCGCAACTCTTGAGTTCCTCGAGGGTAAAGTTCTGCCGGGCATCGATGCAATTGACGGCGTCGGACGCGTTCCCATCATCGCCGGCAACTGGAAGATGAATAATACGATCAAAGCGGGCGTCGCGCTCGTCGAAGAGTTGATCCCGCTCGTCAAGAATGCCGATTGCCGCGTGGTCGTCGGCGCTCCCGCGACTGCTCTTGCCGCCGTTGCAAAAGCCGTCAAGGGAACCAACATTCACGTCGCCGCTCAGAATGTGCACTGGGCGAAGTCCGGCGCTTACACCGGCGAAATTTCGACCGAAATGCTCAACGAGATCAACGTCGACTACGTCATTCTCGGACACAGCGAGCGTCGTGACTACTTCGGTGAGACCGATGAAGGCGTCAACAAGCGCGCGCGCGCGCTTGTTGACGCCTTCATCGGT